>JALVIU010000267.1 GCA_027028665.1 Candidatus Atribacteria bacterium
AACTTTTAAAGATAGGTCCTATATTGAGAAGAAAATGTTGCGGAGAAAGTTATGAATTCCCCGTACTTATCGTATTACCTGTTATATTTGTTATAGGCTTTCTTGCAGGAATGGTGGGTATATCAGGTGGTGGGCTTATTGTCCCATTACTTATCATATTGGGTGATATGCCTATGAGGATTGCATTTGCTACTAATTCTATTATGATCCTCTTTTCCTCTTTTACAGGATTTTTGGGAAGAGGATTAAGGGTGGGAATAGACTGGAAGTTCACTCTTATACTTGCTATTTTTGTAGGACTTGGCGCTCTATCCGGTGCACACTTTTCTCAAAAGGTGAAGATCCAGAATTTGAAGAGGATTTTTATATGGGTAATAGGATTTGCAGCCTTATGGATGATGATAAAGGTATTTATATAGTATATATCCTGAATAACGAGAATACCTCTTGACATATAGAGGGTTTTTTGGTAAACTATGATGTGCGGTGAGGAGTCGTCTAATGGTAGGACGCCAGACTCTGGATCTGGTTGTGGAGGTTCGAATCCTCCCCCCTCAGCCATCCTATGGCGCAATCGAATAATGGTTAGTTCGGCGGGCTCTCAATCCGCAAGTCGGGGTTCGATCCCCCGTTGCGCCACTTACCTCATAAAAGAAGGGGTTAAGCCCCTTCTTTTTTTTATTTTTCCTCCTCCCAGTATTTCTATAAACTATTTTACATTTTTATTGAAATATGATAAAATGTTTTTTATGAGAAATTCAAATAGACACCAGAAGAAAGTCAAACTTTTAAACCTTACATTTTTTCTCTTTTCTCTCTCTTTGGCCCTTTTTGCTACCCTTATATCTGGATATTATTACTATATGGAAAACAGAAGAATAAGAGATAGAGTAAAACAGGTGCAGAAGGAATATGTACATACCCAATCTGCTCTTGTAAAGTCAGAGGTAAAGAGATTGGCAGTCAATATATATAAGGCACGAAAGAACCTTGTTTTAAATGCGAAAAATGAGTTAAGAGAATATATAGATAAGGCCAGTTCCATGTTAATTTTTGTAAATGACTTAGATCTCTCGTATAGTAAGAAATTAAGTGTTATTCGGCCCTATTTGCGATTTTTGAGTTTCTATGATGGTGCATATTCCTATTTTCTTATATCTGGCTCAGGGACTATATTACTCTATCCAGAGGATTATACTAAAGAGGGTAAAAATATATCTGCCTTATCTTATACAGCTCCTGAAATCGTGGATGCCTTTAAGGCCTGGCAAGATAATTTATTTGAATATAAACAAGAAGACCCAGAAACAGGAACAAAAATAGAAAAATTTGTATACTTAAAGTATTATAAACCTTTAAATGTGTATATAGGGGCCTTTGTCAATTTTAATCTAATTGAAAATGGTTTAAAAAAGGCATATCTTAAAAGAGTTTCCACTACATACTATGGAGAAAAGAAAAACGGGTATTTTTTTGTAGTGGATTATAAAGGAAATATGCTTGCAAGTGGTTTTAATAAGGAATTGGTGGGAAAGAATCTTTGGAACTTAGAAGACCCCAATGGAAAAAAGATAATTCAAGAATTTATAAAGGTTGTGAAGAGTAAGGGAGAAGGTTTTGTAAAATATGCATGGAAAAGGCCCTCCACAGGTAGGATATCTTACAAATTGAGTTTTGTAGAGGGCATAGATATGTGGAATTGGATAATTGGTTCGGGTTTTTATATTGATGGTATAAAGGAGTCCGTTGCTGCACTTAGGGTAAAAATGGAGAATCAAATGAAGGCTACTCTGGCTCGGATAGCCTTTGTCTCCTTTTTGTTTGCCGTATTTTTTATTCTTATATTTTTGTTTATTAGATTTTTTATAAATAGAGATATTTCTTATTTCATAACATTCTTTAAAGAGTCTCTTCATTCTAATAAAAAAATAAATATAGATAAAGTAGCATATAAGGAATTTTATCAGCTTGCATTATATGCAAATGCTATGCTTGATGAGAGAAAAAAGATGGAAGATGAGATTATAAAGAGGGAAAAATATTATGCTGCTCTTGTAGAAGATCTTCCTGTAATGGTAATAAGATTTGATAAAAATTATAAATTTACATTTGTAAATAAGGTATATCTTAAATATTTTAAGATAGAAGAAAAAGAAATTATAGGTAAAGAAATATTTGAAAATATTTCTCCAGAAGATAGAAAGAAGGTATTAGAAAAATTAGAGAATATTACGCCAGATAGGCCGTTGGTAGTTATTCAACACAAGATAAGACTTTCATCTGGTAATGAGAGATGGTTGGAATGGGTAAATAGAGGTATCTTTGATAGAGAGGGGAAAGTAATGGAATACAGTGCTGTGGGTAGAGATATTACAGAAGAAAAGAGAAGAGGAGAAGAAGATGCAAGAATTCAAAAACTTGAGTCATTGAGCTTTCTTGCAGGGGGCATTGCACACGATTTTAATAATATTTTTACAGGGATACTGGGAAAGATTGGGCTTGCAAAATTTATAGGAAAGGATAACAAATTGCTAATAGATAAACTGAGAGAGGCAGAGCTGGCAGCCTTAAGAGCCAGAGATCTTTCTACAAAACTCCTTACTTTCTCCAAAGGAGGAGCTCCTGTAAAAGAGGTGATTCCTATAGACGAACTTTTAAAGGAGGAGGTGCACTTCTCTTTGCATGGTTCAAATGTAGAATATACATTTGACATAGATGATGATCTTTGGCCTGTGAAAGTGGATAAGTCTCAGATGGGTCAAGTAATACAGAACCTTGTGATAAATGCTGCCCAGGCAATGCCTCAAGGGGGCAAACTTACTGTTGTTGCTGAAAATATTATTATAAAAGAGAATTCAGAAGAACCTCTTTCCCCTGGGAAGTATGTAAGAATAAAGATAAAGGATACAGGATGTGGAATTCCAGATGATAAGTTGAAAAACATATTTGATCCATATTATACTACAAAAGAGACAGGAACAGGTCTGGGTCTTGCAGTCGTATACTCTATAATTCAGAAACACAATGGCCGTATAGAGGTTACATCTAAGGTGGGAGAGGGAACAGAGTTTACCATATATCTTCCTGCATCAGAAGGAGAGATCAAACAAAAAGAGAAAGAGGAAGAAATCCTGTTTGAAATTACAGGAAAGGGGCGTATACTCATTATGGATGATGACGAGCTCGTAGCATCTGCACTCTCTGAGATGCTTTCTTTTTTAGGATATCAATCAGATATCGCAAAAAATGGGGAAGAGGCGATAGCTATGTATAAGAAAGCAAAGAAAAAAGGCATCCCCTACAATCTTGTAATTATGGATCTTACGATAAGGGGTGGAATGGGAGGCAAAGAGGCCTCTAAAATACTTTTATCCATAGATCCTGAGGCTTGTATTATTGTATCAAGTGGCTATTCAGAGGATCCTATTATGTCAGAATATAAAAAATATGGATTTAAAGGGGTACTCAAGAAACCATATACCATTAATACCCTCTCTATATTGCTTAACTCCTTGATAAATAGGGAAGACGGCGGTGTTGTCTGATTTTGGGTTTAAGTAACAGCCTTACTACCCTCTCTTTATGAGGGAGAGGAATCAGAGCCCTTTCTAATCCTTTCTTATTACACCTCTATAAGAATATCTATTATGACTTAAATGGGCCATACACTACCGAGCGTTCAACCTTACACTTCAGGCCTTATCCAGCCTCTCCTGAAATAGGAGAAAGACCTTTCGTAAAAAATTAAGAAAAATTGAAAAGTGCAGAAGGTATTTAGTATCCCCTTTTACTCCCTTTCTTTTTAGTTTGTTTTTCTATAAACTTTCTTTACCATATCAAAATTATATTTTTTTATTAGGCTTAGCCGAAAGTCAAGTTTATGCTATCGAGGCCCCTTTGACTTGACAAAGTTAGAATTACGTGTATAATATTATATAGATAAAAATTTTATTCACAAATAGAATATTACAGACAAGTTTAAGCAGATAAGGAAATTTTATTCTCTACAAGTTTAATTTTCAAAAAAACGAAATAAGGAGGTGTAGTAAATGTTTAACAAGAAGTTGTTGTTTGTTTTAGTTTTATCTTTTTTGCTTGTCTTTACCGGGATCTCTTTTGCAAAGGTAAAGATTCAGTTCTGGCATGCTATGGGTGGCTGGCGTATTGAGCTTTTAAAGAATATGGCTCAGGATTTTATGAAACAATATCCTGATATTGAAGTAGAGGTTCAGTATACTGGAAGTTACCGTGATACTCTTAATAAATTTAAAGCAGCCGTGCAGGCAGGTAATCCACCACATATAGTTCAGATATATGATATTGGGACCCAGCAGATGATAGACAGTGGACTTATGGTTCCAGTAGGCGATCTTATTGCAAAAGATCCTACTATAGATAGTGGTGTATTTATGGATCAGGTAACCAACTATTACAGAGTAGGTGGTAAACTTTATTCCATGCCATTTAACTCTTCTAACCCAATTCTTTACTACAACAAGACCATGTTCAAGGAGGCAGGTCTTGACCCAAATAGACCACCTCGTACATTTGAAGATATCCTTGCAATGGGTAAGAAGCTATTGAAAAAGGATAACAAAGGAAATATTATCCAGACTGCTATTACATGGCCAATGCATACATGGTTCTTTGAACAATTCATGGCAAATCAGAATGCACCATTGGTAAACAATGGAAATGGTAGGTTAAAAAGAGCTACAAAGGCAATCTTTAATTCTCCTGCTGGCCTTAAGATCTTCAAATTCTGGAAACAATTAACAGATGAAGGTCTTATGCTTAACACCAAAAAAGAAGATTGGGATGAGGCAAATCAGTACTTCCTCTCCAAGAAGGTAGCAATGCTTATTACATCTACCTCTGATGTAACATTCATAGAGGAGCAGGCAAAGAAGCAGGGCTTTGAGCTTGGTACATTCTTCCTTCCAAGACCAAAAGACTCTGAAACCGGTGGTGTAGTAATCGGTGGCGCAACACTCTGGATGTCCAAGGATCATCCAAAGAAAGAGATCGATGCTGCATGGACATTTATGAAATGGATGGCATCTGAAAAACCACAAATTACATGGCATACAAAGACTGGTTACTTCCCTGTAAGAAAGGATGCAGTACTTACCCTTATGTCCAATGGATACTACCAGACACACCCAAATCATCTCACTGCTTTATTGCAACTTCTTATGTCCAAACAGACCTTTGCTACAAATGGTGCTGTAATTGGCCCATTCCCAAAGGTAAGAGATATTATAGAGAGTGCAATTGAGAAGATGCTCGCAGGTGATATGTCTTGTGAAGATGCACTCGCATGGGCAGAAAAACAATCCACAAAAGCAATACAGGAATATAACGAACTTTATAAATAGAAAACTTTATCTTTAAATAAGGGGGCATATGCCCCCTTATTTAATTTAGACTAAGATCATCAGGAGCTATGCCATGAGAAAAAACTATAGTATCGCTTATATCTTGCTTATCCCTACATTTATTATTATCATTTCTTTTATATATTACCCTGCATTTTATACTTTTAAATTAAGCTTTCACAGAATGGCCCCTTTCGGAAACAGAGTTATCTATGTAGGATTAAAAAATTATATAAGACTGTTTCAAGATCCAGAATATATACTTTCGATAAAAATTACATTCTGGTTTTTGCTCTTTACTGTTTCTTTAGGGATGCTTTTATCATTTTTATTTGCATTACTCTTAAATGAAAAGGTGCCAGGTACAAGATTTTATAGGACTTTGATATTTGCACCTTATGCAATATCCCCTGCTATTGCAGGCACACTCTGGGCATTTCTCTTAAATCCTGTGGTAGGACATCTAAACTATATTCTTTTGAAGCTTTTTGGTTTTCAGGTAGAGTGGCTTACGACTCGTCCTTATGCATTTTTTTCTGTTGCTTTTGCTACTGTATGGAAAAACCTGGCATTTGGAATAATATTCTATCTTGCAGGTCTTCAGAGCGTGCCTGATGACCTGATTGAAGCTGCCATGATAGATGGTGCAAATACATTCAGGAGGATAGTAAGTATAATCTTACCCTATCTTTCGCCAATTACCTTTTATCTTATTATTATGAATATAATATCTTCCATGTTTGCATCCTTTGGCACTATAGATGTTATGACTGCAGGAGGACCTGCAGGAAGTACATCCATACTTATGTACAAACTTTTCTTAGATGCATTTACATATAGTAGAACAGGGGCAGCAGCAGCTCAAACAGTTATACTTTTCGTATTTATGGTGATTGTAACCATTGTTTACTTTACATATGGTCAAAGGAGTGTACATTATCAATAAAGGAGTTAGGCTATGCATAAAAAACATAAAACCAGAGACATTATTATTAAAGAGATTTTATTAATTTTTATATCTGTAATCATGATTGCACCTATTATCCTCGCCATTACTATGAGTTTCCAGACACGAAGTGAGGTGTTTTCATTTCCCCCCAAGTTTTTGCCTAAATCTCTTTATCTGGGCAATTTCCTTACAGCTATAAAAAGGGTAGATATGGTAAGACTTATGTGGAACAGTACAGTAATGGCAGTGGTAATTACTGTGGGAAAGCTTATTACAGGTGTCCTTGCAGGATATGCCTTTTCTAATTTTCGTTTCCCTGGAAAGAATCTTTTGTTTATGATCTTATTTTTCACTCTATTTTTACCTGCTGAAATGGTTATGATAGTACCGCTCTTTTTGATAATGAAAAAGCTCCATTGGATAAATACGTATTTTGCCCTTACAGTTCCATTTCTTGCAAGTGCAACAAATACCTTCCTTATGAGGCAACACTTCCTTACAATACCTAAGGAGCTTGAAGATGCAGCAACAATTGATGGAGCAACTCCTATTCAATATCTTGTAAAGATCTTACTGCCTTTATCACTTCCCATGTTAGGTGGTGCGGCAATAATTAACTTCGTATATGCATGGAATATGTATCTATGGCCCCTTATCGTGACTACACAAGATAGGATGAAAACTGTTCAAGTAGGTGTTAAGATGTTATTTATATCTGATGCAGCAAAAAACTGGGGTGTAATTATGGCAGGAACTGTACTTGTTGCCATTCCTACACTTGTGGTATTTTTCCTTATACAAAATCTCTTCATAAAGAGTCTCGTAAGATCAGGCATGAAAGGATAGTGAAGGCATATGAGATACATAATGTCACTTGATGAGGGTACAACCAGTGCCCGTACTATTATCTTTTCAGAAGAAGGGGATATTGTAGCCATTTCACAAAAGGAATTTCCTCAGTATTTTCCTCAGCCAGGCTGGGTAGAGCATGATCCAGAGAAGATTTTTCAGACACAGATTTATACCATGAGAGAGGCCCTTGAAAAGGCAGGTCTTAGGGGTAAAGATATAAGTGCTATTGGTATTACAAACCAGAGAGAAACTACCATATTATGGGATAAAGATACAGGAAAACCTGTTTATAATGCTATTGTTTGGCAGTGCAGAAGAACAGGACCTATAGTGGATGAGTTGAAAGAGAAAGGATATGAGGGGCTTTTTCGAGAGAAGACAGGACTTGTGCTTGATGCCTATTTTTCTGGGACAAAGATAAAATGGATATTGGATAATGTAGAAGGAATAAGGGAAAAGGCAGAAGATGGAAAGATAAAATTTGGTACAATAGACAGTTATCTTATATATAGGCTTACAGGAGGAAAGGTGCATGTAACAGATTATTCCAATGCATCTCGTACCCTTATATACAACATAAAAGAATTAAAGTGGGATGAGGAGCTTTTAAATATTTTGTCCATTCCTAAAGAGATCCTCCCCGAAGTTATGCCTTCTTCTTATGTATATGGATATACAGATCCCTCTATAATTGGTGCAGAGGTGCCAATTTCTGGTATTTTGGGGGATCAACAGGCTGCACTTTTTGGCCAATCTGCATTTTTATCGGGAATGGCAAAAAATACATATGGGACAGGGAGCTTTTTGCTTTTGAATACAGGTAATACCCCAGTAAAGTCAGAAAAGGGGCTCCTTACAACCATTGCATGGGGTATTGATAATATGGTATACTACGCGTTAGAAGGCTCTATCTTTATTACTGGGGCTGCAGTACAGTGGCTAAGGGATGGACTGGGTATAATCTCTGATTCAAGAGAGATTGAGACCCTGGCAAGGAGTGTTAGCTCCTCAGATGGTGTCTATTTCGTCCCTGCGTTTACAGGTCTTGGAGCACCCTATTGGGATATGTATGCAAGGGGCATGATAATAGGAATTACAAGGGGCACTACAAAGGCCCATATTGCAAGAGCAACAGAAGAAGCTATAGCATTTCAAGTAAAAGAAGTACTTGATGTTATGCAAAAGGAATCAGGTCATACCCTCTCTTCTCTTCGTGTAGATGGCGGGGGAGCAAGGGATAATCTTCTTCTTAAGATACAGGCTGATTTCCTTGGCATCCCTGTGGAGAGACCTGTAATTATGGAAACCACTGCACTTGGTGCATACTATGTAGCAGGACTTGGAGTTGGTATATTTAAATCTACAGAAGAGATAGAGGAGAGGTGGAAGAGAGATAAGGTGTTTGAACCCTCTATGAGTAAAGAGGATAGAGACCTTCGTTATAATAAATGGAAAGAGGCGATAAAGAGAGCTATGAAATGGGAGGACAGGAGTTAGAAAATGGACACATATGATGTTGTTATTGTAGGCGGAGGTATTATAGGTTCGAGTATCTTTCGTGTATTGAATAAATATAAGCTTAAGGTATTACTTTTAGATAAAGAAAATGATGTATGTGCAGGTGGTGCATCTAAGGCAAATTCTGCTATCATTCATACAGGTTATGATCCAAAACCTGGTACATTAAAGGCAAAAACCAATGTTTTAGGGAATAAGTTATGGCATAAGTGGATGCCTGAGCTTGATATCCCATTTATTCCTATGCCTACACTACTTGTGGGTATAGATGAAAAGGACCTCCATGTGCTTTTGGAGTTGAAAGAGAGAGGTAGACTCAATGGCGTTTATGGAGATATAATAGGAGAAGAGAAACTTCATGAGATAGAGCCCCAAATATCTCCCAGGGTCAAATTTGCCCTCCGTTTTGAGGGAAGTGGTTCAATAGGTCCTACACGTGCTGTTTATGCCCTTGTTGGAAATGGCGTAAAAAATGGTGGAGAGTATAGGCTAAATACAGAAGTTGTGAATATAGAAAAAGATGTAGGTGGTATAAGAGTTGTTACCAATACAGGAGATATATATACGAGAGTGCTTATAAATGCGGCAGGTTTGGGTGCAGATGATCTCATGAGAATGACAGGGGAGGACTGGTTTATCATAAGACCGAGAAGGGGAGAATACTATGTGCTTGACAACACTGCCCCTATAAAGGTAAGAAATATCATCTTTCCCACACCTACACCTATCTCAAAAGGTATTCTTGTCTTTACATCTGTGGCAGGGGATGTTCTTATTGGCCCTACATCTGATGAGATACCAGAGGAGGATACTTCTACTACCCATGATGGATTAAAAAGGGTCTTGAAAGGGGCCAAGAAATTGTTTGATTTTCCCTTTGAGAAATATACAATAATGAGTTTTGCAGGTCTTAGGGCATCTGGCCCTACAGGGGATTTCCATATTGCCCATTCCCAAACCCTAAAGGGTATGATAAATGTGGCAG
>JALVIU010000268.1 GCA_027028665.1 Candidatus Atribacteria bacterium
AGATAGAGATGCCTATTTTTTCTCATTTTCCTACCCTTATAATCTTATCTATAGGCCTATAATAATCATTCGAAAGCATTATCTCTTTCTTATTACCATTTTCCTCTATCTCAAGATATGTCTTTATCCTATAGCCGTTTATGCCTTCTCTTTCTACTATTTCCTTTCCTTTGGGAAGGTTGGGGTCTTTTTTTACAATTGTTTTATAGCTTATAACCTCTTTTCCCCTTGTAATTATTGTATATTTTGCCTTTGGCCTTTCCCTTCCCCATATCTCTATAGTTAGATAATCCCCATCCTGGTATGCAGCTATTACAATAGGGTAAGGAAGTATATTTTTAAATCTTAAATCCTTATGACCATAATATACTGCTGCATCCCTTCCCAATGGCACATAGGATGTGGCATCTGCATATACACTATGATTGTATCTCTCAAGTACCTTTAGTCCTGCAAGTAAGACGGCATTATAGAGGGTGGATGATGTCTGGCATACCCCTCCTCCATATCCCGGGACAAATTTGCCCCCTACTATAACAAGACCCTTCTGGAAACCATCATCTTTCTCTGCAGGTCCTACTATCTTATTGTAGGAAAATTCCTCACCCTGCTCCAGTATGGTTCCATCTATCTTTTTTGCAGCAAGGAGTACATTGTACCTTGAACCTTCTTCTTTTTCCTTTATAGATGTTTTATAGGATGAGATTAATATATTAAGTCTTAATTTTTCTAATATCTTTTTAAATGTTACCTCCGGGTCAATAAAAACTACATCTATATTGATAGAAGACATATTTTCATCAATTGCGGCATTTATAAATCTATTTACAAACTCCTCATATGTAGTTTTAAATCTTAGACCCTTTATCTCCCGTATGATCTTTTTCTTCCCCTTTAGCCTTGCATTTATAGGTGATGTCTCGTACTTTTCTTTGAGTTTTTTATAATAATCCTGAAGCCTTTTATCATCATATCTTATGCGTATGGGTATATTGTATTCTGATATAAAGGATTCCTTTATGTATTTTATAGGATTTAGGCTCTTTTTAAATCCCAATGCATCCTTTAGCATCTCTTCTTTTAAAAATTCTATACCTACATCTTTTGGTATTACCTCTTCTTTGTGTCTATTTATCACTATGGTAATAGCTCTTTCTGAGAGCTTTTCTACATATCTATCTATAACCTTTTTTGCCTGCTCCTTATCTATGCCCCCTATAGGTGTATCTGCTATCTTTACACCTGGTGCTATCTTTCCATATGAGAGCAAAACATTCAGGAAAAAGAATATCACAAAAGCTACAAATATACCAAGTAGTGAATATAGTACGATCTTTTTTCTATTTTTCTTTTTGTGTTCATAACCAAAATTAAGGCCCTTCATTTTTCCTCCCATCTTTTATTTTATACTTGAAAAATTTTTAGTTTTAGGTTATAATAGTTTTGCATGCGGGAATAGCTCAGTTGGTAGAGCATCGGCTTCCCAAGCCGAGGGTCGCGGGTTCGAGTCCCGTTTCCCGCTTCTTTTATTCTATAATACCCAGTATAAGTTTTGGTTTTTCTACCTCTTTTTGTGTAACCTTATATGCCTTTGTAAGGAATTCTTCTGCTATCTTTAGTTTTTCTTCATCATTTGCATGTATCCAGGCAAGTACATCACCCTTTCTTACCTTATCTCCCACTTTCTTCTCAAGCATTATCCCTACTGATAGGTCTATCTTATCCTCTTTTGTCTCTCTCCCTGCTCCAAGCCTATGTGCTGCATCACCTACATATCTTGCCACAACCTCTTCTACAAAACCATCCTCCTTTGCCTCAAATGCCTTTACTATAGATGCAGTGGGGAGCTCCTCTGGGTAATCTATAATAGATGGATCCCCTCCCTGGTACTCGATCATCTCCCGTAGTTTGGCAAGTCCTTTGCGATTGTATAGGTTCTCCTCCAGGATGGGTCTTGCCTTATCTGGTCCATCTACCTTTCCTGCAAGGTATAGCATATAAGAGCCGAGTGTAAGTACCAGTTCTTTTACATCTTCAGGAATATTTCCCTTAAGTGCCTCAATGGCCTCCCTTACCTCCAGAGAGTTCCCTACAGCTATACCAAGGGGCTCCTCCATGGATGTAAGGACAGCTGCCATCTTTTTGCCTGCATCTTTCCCTATATCTACCATTATCTCTGCAAGCTCTTTTGCAGAGTCCAGGTCTTCCATAAATGCACCATTTCCTGTTGTAACCTCAAGTACGATCCCATCTGAGCCCAGTGCTATTTTTTTGCTCATTATGCTTGATGCGATAAGGGGGATACTCTCCACTGTCCCTGTAACATCACGGAGTGCATATATCTTCTTATCTGCTGGTGCAAGTTCCCCACTTTGTCCTACTACAGCAATACCTATCTCCTTTACCTGGTTTATAAAATCCCTTATATTTACTTCTGTCTTAAAGCCAGGGATGGATTCCAGTTTATCTATGGTGCCTCCTGTTCTTCCAAGTCCTCTTCCTGACATCTTTGCTACAGGTACACCACATGATGCAACAAGAGGTGCAAGGATAAGTGTAGTTACATCGCCTATGCCTCCTGTACTATGTTTATCGATCTTTATTCCGGGAATTTCAGAAAGATCCAACACTTTTCCAGAGTTTGCCATGGCATGTGTGAATTCAAAGGTCTCCTCTCTGTCCATGCCATTAAAGTATACAGCCATTAGAAAGGCTGACATCTGGTAATCTGGAATATTGCCATTTGTATAGTTTTCTATAGTAAATTTTATCTCATCCTTTGAAAGCTTTCCCTTGTTCCTTTTTTTGATAATGATATCAAGGAAATTCATAATTTTTCCTCCTTTAGATTATATAAACTTGACATATAATACTTCATTATATTATACTACAAAAAAATGTATTTAAGGAGGAATAGATGATAAAAATAAAGATAAAAAATAATGGAGAATGGGAAGAGACAGAGATAGAAGATGGAAAATCCCTGCTTGAGCATTTTAAAAAACAAAAAGATGTAATAGCAGTTCTGGTAAATGGAGAACCAAAAGACCTAAGATATATTCCTTCACCTGGTGATGAAATAGTCCCTATCACATTTTCTGACCCTGAGGGAAAAGAGATTTTTAGGCACAGTAGTTCACACCTTATGGCACAGGCAATAAAAGAATTATACCCTGATGCAAAACTTGCCATAGGACCTGCTATAGAGGATGGATTTTATTATGATATAGATCTTCCTGAGTCCTTATCCCCTGAGGATCTAAAAAAGATAGAGAAAAAGATGAAAGAAATAGTGAAGAGGAACTATCCTATAGAACGCATTGAGATGTCTATAGATGAGGCAAAGGAGTTTTATAAAAAAGAGGATA
>JALVIU010000269.1 GCA_027028665.1 Candidatus Atribacteria bacterium
TATCTGGAGGAATGGGACAAAGGGCTATTCAAAATTTCGAGCATCTTGGAATAACACCTGTTGTAGGCGTTGCAGGGAAGGTAGAAGATATCCTCTCTGATTTTTTGTCTGGGAAGTTGAAGGACTACAAAGGTACCCCTTGCAATGAGGGATGTGGAGATTAATCATCCTTTTTTGATTCGTATTACTGAGTTTTAAACTATTCTTTTCTCATCCCTTCTTTACAGGTAATTTTTTTTGTGGTATGCTAAGAAAAATTATCTATAAAGAAGGGGGATGAATATGAAAAGATTATATACAATACTTCTGATTTTTGCCTTTTTACTTACCTTTAGTACACTTTCTTTTGCCAAAGATTACTCCTTTCCGAAGGTAGAGCAAAAGATAACTATATACTCCAATGGAAATATAGATGTCACTGAATACAGGACATTTTCCTTCTCAGGGAATTTTCACTGGGCAAAGTACTATATTCCCAAAAAGGGATTTTCAGAGCTTACCAATATATGGATAGGAGAAAGACTCCCAGATGGTAAGATAGTAAAGTATAAAAAAGGTAAAGAATCAAAGGGTGGTTTTATTGTCTATAAAGGGGATAATGAATATACTATAAAGTGGTTTTATAATAAGAAGGATGAAGATGCAACATTTGTAATCCACTATATGGCAACTGATGTTGTAAAGGTCTATAATGATGTAGCAGAATTTTATTGGAAGCTTGTAGGGAATGAGTGGAGTAAACCTGTAAGGTCCTTTAGTTCTGTAATTACACTGCCTCCCGGGATCAAATCAAAGGATGAGGTAAAGATATTTGCTCATGGTCCCCTCTGGGGAAGAGTAGATTTTCTGGATAAAGAACATGTAATATATACTGTATCCAAACTTCCTTCTTATAAATTTTTTGAGGCTCGTATACTTATGCCTCCACGTATATTCCCAAATGTGAAAAGAAGAATAAATAAGAATATGTATAATGCCATAATGGATCAAGAACTCAAATGGGCAAAAGAGGCAGATAAGGAAAGAGAACGTGCAAAAAAGATCCTGGAGGCAAGAAGAAAGAAGGCACATATAGCCGCATTTATACTGATTGTATTTGGACTGTTGGTACCCATCATTCTTATCTTCTTATTTATCAAGGATTACTTTCGATATGGAAAGGAATACAAGCCACAATTTCAGGGCGATTACTATAGAGAGACACCATCTGATGACCCACCTGCCATTGTGTCATACCTTATGGGTTTTGGTAATATAGATAAAGGTAAGGCATTTACTGCAACACTTATGGATCTTGTAAGAAGGGGATATATAAAGCTCACAGAGATAAAGAGGGATGTAAATTTTTTAGTATTTCATAAGACTGCGACAGATTACAAGCTGGAGATAACAGATAAACCCAGAGATGAACTTACAGTATTTGAAGATAATCTTCTATCCTTTTTACAAAGGGTAGGAAATTATGAAGAAGAGGTTATGCTAAGTGATATAAAGAAATATGCGAAAAAGTACAATCAGAAAGTCTATAAGTGGTTTGAAAAGTGGGAAAAAACAATAAAGAAAGAGGCAGAACAGAGACAATTTATAGAGCCAGAAAGTGTAAAAGCAGTAAAGAAATGGATTTTCATTTCTCTGGCCTATGAAGGTATCTTTACACTTATTGGATTTGTAAGTGGGGGATTCCAAAGTCTTGAATATGCAGATGCTACTGATTCAACACTTATATTAGGATCTCTTATTATTGGATATATACTTATAGCCATACCTCTTATCTTTTCTCCTACACTTAAGAGAAGGTCTCGGGAGGCTGTGGAACTTTTTGCAAAGTGGAATGCATTTAAGAGATTCCTTACACATTTTTCAAATATGAAAGAAGCTATTCCTCGTTCTGTAATTATCTGGGAGAAATATTTGGTTTATGCTATAATATTAGATGTTGCCAAAGAAGTGATAAAACAGCTTAAGGTATATATAGAACAAGGGCAGCTTGAGGATATGGATAGGGCATATCTATTCTCGAGTTTTGCACGTGGAGATATTGGGAGTTTTGCACACTCCCTTGATGCCTTTGCATCATCAGTTGATGCAATAAGCAGTGTGGCATCAAGTGCTTCTTCCTCTACTGGATCTGGTGGAGGAGCCTCCGGTGGAGGCGGAGGCGGTGGAGGCGGAGGCGGTGGAGGCGCCGGCTGATACCGCCAATGACCTTTGGGAGGTATATGATATGAAAAAGGACAGGGTATTTATCTCTATAAATGTAAAAATCACTATCTTGGTTATAACTTTTTTAATAGCTATATCTCTTTTTATATCGTATTTTGCATATAATAAGAGTGCCCTTTTCTTAAGAGATCTAACATATGAACATGTCTCTTTCCACCTGGATATAGCTGAGAAATTGCTAAAAGATAAGATCTCTGCCATAGAGAGAGATATACTTCTTTTGATAGATAATTTCTCTCTCTTTGATTTATCATATAACTTAAAATTATTATTTGAAAACACAGAGGATAGGGATCAATTCTTTAAAGACCTAAGAAGGGCCTTGCTCTCAGGGAAAGAACCGAAAAACTCAAATATTTCAAGTTATCTCCTCTCTTTTAAAAGACTTCTTAACTTTACAGATAAATATATAAATACAAGGGGTTATGAAAATCTTGTACTTATAGATGTAGATTCAGGTTATATATATTTTGAGAGTAAGTTAAAAGATGATTTTGGAACGTCCCTTTATAAAGATTTTTATAGGCATTCTTCCCTTGCAGAGGTATTTCATCATACAAGGAAGTTAAAAGAAGGGGAGATATATTTTTCTGATTTTTCTTCATCTCCTCTCTACGGAAAGGAGCCTATTGCCTATTTTGCAGTTCCTATATATAAAAATGGAAGACCCAAAGATGTATGTGCAATTGTTGTACCTCTCTCTACTCTAAATAAAGTCTTTAAAGGAGTAGTATCTGATAACCCAGATTTTTATATATATACCGTTGGAGAAGATAATAAAGTACGTATAGAGACAGATGAGACACAAAAGATAGGAGTACCTATACCTAAAGATATAGATGTAAAAAAGAAAATTTTAGAAGAAAGGGTTATAAATGGAGCTAAATATCTGTTTGCCTATATGCCTGTAAAAATATTCAACAAAAGATGGATTATTGTGGGAGAGGTTCCTGAATCTACAATAATACTAAAGGCGAATAGCCTTAAAAGATCTATATTTTATATATTAATTATACTTACTATACTTGGGTCTTTACTTATCTATTTTCATATAAGTTGGATTATAGGCTCTATTAAAAGACTTACACAAACTGTAGATGATATATTAAATAAAAAAATTTCAGGGGATATAAATATAGAA
>JALVIU010000270.1 GCA_027028665.1 Candidatus Atribacteria bacterium
AGCCGCATATATATTGCTTATGTTTGTTGCCACATTTCCTGCAAGTGCAAATATCACTTTTATGCAGGATCTTATACCACATAGAAAAGGAGTAGCATCAAGCCTTACAATGGGTGTTGCATGGGGTATTACAAATATCGTATTTATGGCCATATCCCCCCTTATTGATATAGTAGGCATTCATAAGGTAATGATTGGTATCGCATTCACCTTGCCCATAGGTGGTATCCTCGCATTTGGTCTTCCCAAAGAAGAAGATTTAGTGTAAAATATATTTATTATGAAATGGAAAAAATTTATAGAAGAATTCAACCCTTCCTGGTTTTCCTCTGTTATGGGGACAGGTATTCTTGCTATAGACAGTTACTATTATAGGGAATATTTGCCTATACTAAAAAAGCTTTCATATATTTTTTTCTATCTTGCAGTTATCTTTTTTGTCACTCTTTTTGTTCCATGGATTCTTAGATGGTTTTTCTTTTTTAAAAGGGCCTATAAGGATTTAGAACATCCTATCCTTTCAAGTTTTTACTCCACCTTTTCTGTGGGAATACTTATACTCTCTATAGGTGAGATAGTAATAATAAAAAACTATTCCATGGGAGAAGTGTTGTGGATAATAGGAGCATCTGTTACAGCTATATTTGTCTTTACCTCATTTTTTATTATGTTTAAAGGAACACATATGACACTAAATCATATAAGTCCCGCATGGTTTATTCCCCTTACAGGACTTTTGGCTGTCCCTATATCAGGATCATTTTTATTGAAATATTCATCTTTATATACAAGAGATTATATAGATCTTTTGAGTTACTTCAGTTGGGGTACAGGATTTTTCTTATATCTTGCACTTTTTGCCATATGTATGTATAGGTTTATGTTGCATCCACCACTTCCTGGTATTTTATCCCCTACTATATGGATAAATTTGGGACCTATTGGCACAGGTGTTACAAGCATTATCTATCTTGCAAAATATTCACAATTTATTACCATTAGAGAACCATTTTATATATTTGCATTTTTGTTTTGGGGGCTTGGTTTTTGGTGGGTAGTAATGGCACTTTTTATGACCATATACTATCTTCATAAAATAAAAGTGCCATATAGTGTGTCCTGGTGGGGTTATACATTTCCTCTTGGTGCATATATATCTGCAAGTTATAATATAGGAAATACAGTAAACTTCTGGACTGTAAAGGATATAGGTTTTGTGCTTTATTGGCTTCTTATTTTTTTCTGGGTAGCTACCTCTGTAAATACTATTCTGAATATTTATAGAGGAACCCTATTTGAAAATCAAGAAATGCCTTAAATACGAAAACAGATATATTCAAGATATTTTGTATAAGAGTTACGTGCCCCTCCTGTATAGTAAATAATAAGAAAATTAAATAGAAAGACCTTCTCATTTTCTTTGCGTATTTTTTAAAAGATTGTGGAAGATTTTTTATTTTACTTCTTGCGATTCTTCGAAAAAGTGATAAAATAAGAAATAAAATATATAATGAGGAGGTTGATATGTTAAACGAAGTTGAATGTAGATGTCAAATTGTAAAAAATTTTACACCATCCTGGTTTGCATCTGTTATGGGTACGGGTATATTAGCACTTGTTAGCCTTTTTTATGCAAAATATCTACCTATATTAAAAAATTTTGGAGTAGTTTTATATTATTTTAATATAGCACTCTTTTTCTTTTTACTTATTCCATGGATATTGAGGTGGATTCTCTTTCCTAAAAATGCTCTTTCTGATCTTGAACATCCTGTAATATCTAATTTTTACCCTACACTTTCTGTAGGTATGCTTGTTTTGTCCGCAGATTTCATAGTAATAGGAAAAAATATCTATATGGGGGAGATTTTTTGGTTTATAGGGGCATTCCTTACTATATTCTTTTCTCTGCTTACTCCCTTTATTGCATTTAGAGGTGAACATGTAAAGATTGACCATATAAATCCTGGTTGGTTTATACCCCCTGTAGGGCTCATAGTAATCCCTATTCCTGGCAGTCTTCTTATTAACCATGTATCCTCTGGCTTCAAAGATATTGTGCTCCTTGTGAATATCTTTGGATGGGGTGCAGGATTTTTCTTATACATTACACTTCTTGCTATATGTATGTATAGATTTATACTTCATCATCCTCTTCCAGGGACTCTTGCGCCCACAATCTGGATAAATCTTGGCCCTATTGGTGCAGGTACTACGGCCCTTATAAATCTTATAAAACATACATCTCTTGTACCTGAAGGTAGCCTGGCATTTTTCTTTGGACTTTTGTTCTGGAGCTTTGGTATATGGTGGTTGGCGATGGCAATAATTATGACCCTTTACTATATACATACTATTAAGATACCCTATGCCATGTCCTGGTGGGCATTTACATTTCCTGTAGGAGCATATGTATCTGCAACTTATGTAATAGGAACTACCTTTGGAATTAAGCTTATAACCGATATAGGGTTTGGGATCTATTGGCTTTTAGTTTTCCTCTGGGTCGTGACTCTCATAAGAACAGTTACTAATACATATACAGGTTCCATATTTAGATAATTTTCCAAAAAACATAATAAATATAACTTCCTTTCCATAGGGAGGAGAATTTAAGAGGGATGATTCCATCCCTCTTAAATTATTTCTCTTACAAGCACACAGTATAAAATATGCAAAAGCTAAAAAAGATATGCTTAAAAGAATCTTTTGTAACTAAAATGTTAGCATCACTTTTGTGTAATCTGTTATGATTTTTTTGCTATGAAGGATTTGTATATTGTCAGACTGAGGAAAGATGGTAATAGTCTCTTTTCTGCAGTTTATTAGTGAGTTTGATTTTTTATAGACTATGCATTTGTCATTTTCTCTTTTAAATAGTATAATAAAAATTAAATTTATTTATGCTTCAATAAATTTTATCTCTATTTTATCTCTTTCTGGGATATTTATACTCATTATTTGTCTTTATGTGAGGTGAACAGGATGAAGGTTTTAAATTTTTTATTCTTTATACTCTTTATTGGGGAATCCATAGCAAGTTATAGATTTGTAAACCTTTCTATACCAGAGAAATATATAACAAAGCTCAGTGCACTTGTTTCCTTTGATAATAAAACAATATTTTTGATAGTATTTATTTTACCTTACATATTCTTTTTTTTGATATGGATGATACCCTTTTTTGTAAAAAAGAAAGAGAGAGAGTCGCTCGTGTTATCCTTTTCTTTTTTCTTTACATCATCTTTAGTGTTTATATTTTACCTTTTGTTTCAAACCCCTTATCTTGCACCAAAGATCCCACCACATAGTCTTTATGATAAAATTATACTTTTTATCTATTCTATAAATAGACCACAGGG
>JALVIU010000271.1 GCA_027028665.1 Candidatus Atribacteria bacterium
TCAGGAATTTGTTTTAACACTTCTTCCCTTATCGTACCTTTACCTACCCCTGAGGGACCCGACATAATGAAGATTATGCCTTTCTTAGTCTTCAGACTCTGACTCAACATCCTGTCCATTTATCCTATGAGCTATAGTTTCTGGCTGAATAGCGGACAATATAATATGATTACTATCTGTGATAATAAGAGACCTTGTCTTTCTTCCGTGGGTTGCATCAATAAGCTTCCCTCCTCTCTTTGCCTCTTCCTTTAATCTCTTCACAGGAGATGAACCAGGGTTTATGATAGTTACTATACGGTCCACCATAATAAAATTACTAAAACCTATATTTATGAGTTCCTTTGACAATAAGGTTTCCCCCTTTACTCAAGATTTTGAATCTGCTCCCTTATCTTCTCAAGGCTGCTCTTCATATCAACAACCATATGGGAGATCTCAGAATTTGGGCTTTTGGACCCAATAGTATTTACCTCTCTATTCATCTCTTGAATTAAAAAGTCCAATCTTCTCCCTACAGGGAGATCTTCTACAAGTAAATCCCTAAGGTGATTTAAGTGAACAAAAAGACGAAGAATTTCTTCTGTTATATCGCTCTTTTCTGAATATATAGCGATTTCTTCCTCCAATCGCTCCGAATCTGTAGAAAAGGCATCAGTAAGCTTCTCTATTCTCTTCTTTAATTTTTCCTTATATTCCAATAAAAATATATCCTTCTTACTCTCAATCTTTCTAAGTGTTTCTTCGAATTGATCCACCAGGGAAAGAATACCCTTAGCCAGGGCTTCTCCCTCCCTTTTTCTTTCTTTCACAAGATAGGAAAGGGCCTCTATGAATACCTTTTCTATAGCGGACTTTAGCTCCTCATCTATTTCTTTTTTATCCCTAAGTCGTATTATCCCTGGAAATGTAGATATATGCTGTAAAAGATCTTTATCACTTATATCTAAAAATTCTCCGAGTTTTTGGTAAGATTCATAATAGGCCTTTGCCAGGTCAAGATCGAGATCTATTGTATCAATAGATGCTCTCTTTACATTTTCGTAAGTAATTAAACAATTTATCCTACCCCTCTTTATTTTCTTTGAAAGGAGATCTTCCAGTCTCTTTTCAAGTTCAAGAGAGTTCCAGGGAAGTTTTAAGGAGAAACTTATAAATCTGTGATTTACAGATTTTATCTCCACAGATATAATAAACTCTTCTGTCTCTATCTTTGCCTGTCCAAAACCTGTCATACTGTATGGCATAGTTTAATTTTAAAGAAATATTGAGAAAATGTCAAGTTTTTTTATCTAAATTAGACATATTTAGAAATATTTAAAAATATCTATCCAAAATGCTACCTTTTATTATTTTAACTTATTTTATGCAAAATTAAAGGCCTCCATAACCGTATATTACATGAAATATATAATATACGGAAGATAAATTTATCTTTTTATTCTAAAATAAGTTCTCAGAAAGATTATTACTATTTAACAGAAGTTGACTTTAGGAAATTATTGGTGTATTATATTATATGAAAATAATTTTAAAAAGGAGGGAGTGAAGTTATGAAGAAGTTTTTGGTTTTAAGTCTCATTTTTGTATTGGTTTTTGCTCTGTCAAGTTTGGCATTTGGTATTGATCCTAATAGGGACTATAGAGGGGTAACTATTAGGATCACCGTAAATCAGGCTGGCAAAGAAGGAGCAATATCTGGTCCTCTGTATAAAGCCGCAAAAATATGGGAAGAACAGACAGGTGGAAAAGTAGAAGTAGTAGAGATCCCATTCACATCTCACTATTCCAAAATGATGGAAGACCTTGTAACAGGTGCAGGAAACTTCGATGCATCTATGATAGGTTCATGGTGGCTTGGCGATTTAATAGCAGGAGATTTTGTAGTACCTATCGATCAATATTACAACAAAGGGACACATCCATATTGGGATAAAGACTGGTTACCACCATCTCTTCAGATTCTCCACAAATGGGGAGACAAGTGGTATGGTGTACCAAACGATTCCGATGGCCAGATCCTTTACTACAGAGATGATATATTAAGAAATCCAGAATATCAGAAGAAATTTAAAGAAAAATATGGATACGACCTTCCAGTGCCTCCAAAGACATGGCAACAGACCTTAGATATTGCGAAATTCTTCACAGGATGGGATTGGAGCGGAGATGGCAAACCTGACTACGGTTTTGTAATGCATCTTAAGGTTGGTGGACAGGGCATGTTCCACTTCATGTCGCTCTCTGCGCCATTTGTCCTTAACCCAGAAAACCCAAAACTCTACTGGTTCGACCCAGAAAATATGAAACCTCTTATCAAGTCTCCTGGACACAAAAAGGCATTGGAGTTCTTATTAGAGCTCGCAAAAACAGGACCAAAGGCACAGACCTCCTGGGATCTTGGTGAGGCATGGGATTTCTTTATGAAGGGTAATGCCCTAATGACATTTAGTTGGGGCGATGTAGGATCCTTAGTACAGGATCCTAAAAGAAGTAAGATCAGAGGAAAACTTGGTTGTTCTGTAATTCCAGGAGTATTAGAATCTTATGATGAGGTACATAACAAATGGGTAAAATTTGATAAAAATAACCCAAATGTAGTAGGAAATACTACAGGTGGAAGCTGGCATGGTGTAATATTCAAACACTCCAAGCATCCAGAAGCTGTATATGACTATCTATCTCTCATGGCAACAAAAGATTTCTCCCTCTGGAATGTGGCAAACGGTTGGACAGGTGTTGATCCAGGATGGAAGATTCACTTCTTAAGACCAATCGGTATCGCATCTATAAGAGATTATATTCACTATGGTTGGGATCCAGGAGATGTTGTAGAATACCTGGCTGCATACTATGAAAACTTCTATGCAAAGATTATGTTCCCATACCTTATGATCCCAAGCACATTTGAATACTGGAATGCGCTTGATGTCCATCTCTCTGAGGCTGTAACAGGTCAAAAGAGTGTAGATGCTGCACTTGATGCAATATACAAAGACTGGGAGAATATTACAAACAACTACGGAAGAAAAGAACTCTTAAAACTTTATAGAGATTCTATAAATTGGACAAAAGAAGACGACGCAGAATACAAAAAATTCCATTAATAAGTTAGAATGAATATATAAAAAAGGGGGCATATGCCCCCTTTTTTATAACCTTCGGGAGGACACATGAAAGAAAATAAATTAATGAAAAGTCTCTTTGTACTTCCATCTGTCATATGGATTCTAACCTTTACTATCTTCCCTCTAATCTACATATTTTATTTAAGTACCCATAAATTTAAATTTGGCAAAATAAGAGGATATATTGGTCTTAGTAATTACATAAAATTCTTTCATGATAGTACAGTGTTAAATGCTGTAATGGTAACTTTATTTATAATAGTAGTTGCGATAATAGCAGAACTTACTCTCGGGCTTTTTATGGCGTGGCTTGTGGATAAACCACTTAGAAATATAAAGATATTTAGAACTATTTTTTCTTTACCGCTTTTTGCAACACCTGTAGCTGTAGCGTTTTTATTTATTACTATATATTACGAAGAAGGTGGGCCTATGAATTCTATTCTGGGCCTCCTTGGGATACATAAAATTCCCTGGCTTTCCAACCCATTTTGGGCAAAGATCTCTGTCGCTATAGTAGATATATGGCAGTGGACACCCTTCTGTTTCATTATTTTCTTAGCTGCCCTTCAATCTATACCTCAAGAAATGTATGAGGCAGCATATCTTGAGACAAAATCGAGATGGAGAATATTCTGGGGTGTGAGCTTTCCCATGATTTCTTCTACCTTTATACTTGTAATCATATTAAGGGTTATGGAAGCAATAAAGATATTTGATATCCCTGCAGTTTTAACTATAGGTGGGCCAGGAAGGGCTACAGAGGTATACTCTTTCCTTATATACAGAACAGGTCTAAAATTTTTCAATTTAGGGTATGCCTCTACAATGGGAGTAATAATGCTTATCGTAGAGATACCTCTCATAATGATTATAGTAAAATCTTTTAGGAAGGTGGTATCATGAAAGCAACATCTACAGAAAAAATTATAGTTTATACAGTACTTATAGTTTTGGCCCTCTGGGCACTCTTTCCCTTTTACTGGGCATTTGTAAATTCTATAAAAGTACCCTCTCAAATCTTTGCCAAATCCTGGATCCCCATAGTACAATTTAAGCCCACCCTTCACAACTGGCAGATAGAACTTAAAACACCCTTAGTGCTAAAGGCAATGAAAAATTCTACTATAGTTGCAGTAGTATCCACATTGGTTGCACTTATTCTCGGAACCATGGTGGGATTTGCATTGAGTGTATTTAATTATAGAGGTGCATTTAAAAACGTGGATATTTATATATTCTTTCTCACACAGAGGATCCTTGCACCTGCAGTAGTGCTCATACCTCTATATATAATTATGAAAAATCTTCATCTCCTTGACACTGTATGGGCATTAATTATCGTAAATATTACATTTAACATACCAATGGCTGTTGTAATAATGAGAGAGATGTTTAAATCTATACCAAAAGAGATTATGGAGGCAGCACTTGTAGATGGGGCATCCTGGGGAAAGATTTTTTCAAATGTAGCAATTCCCCTTGCAGCACCTGGGCTTGTAGCAACCTCTATGATAATATTCTCATATGTGTGGAATGAGTTCCTCTTTGCCCTTAGCTTCTCATTTACAAAAGCAGCAACACTTCCTGTTATAGTAGCAGGCACCCAGCAAAACAGAGGTATAGAGTTTTGGTATGTAGGAACCCGTGCATTATTGGTTATGATTTTACCTGTAATATTTTCACTATTGGTTCAAAGGTATCTTGTAAAAGGCTTAACATTTGGTGCAGTAAAAGAATAAACACGGTAAATAAGGGGTGCCATGCCCCTTATTTACATCCACAGGACTTTCTTATTATAAGTTTTACTGGAATCTTTTCCCTTTGAGGAACCCTATCCCCTTTTAGAAGTTTTATAATAAATAGCGCAGCTGTTGAAGCCATTTTATCGAAATTCTGTCTTACAGTAGTGATAGATGGGTAGAAAAATTGTGCTACTCTTCTATCATCAAAGCCTGTTACCTTAACATCCTCAGGCACTTTTATCCCATGTTTATAAAAGAAACTTACACCTGCTGCTGCCAAAATATCATGGCAAAATGCTATAGTATCATATCTCTTGGCTTTTATCCCTCTTACAACCTCTAAAAGGGCATATTCCAGATTTGAAAATTGCAAGAAATCAATATCCCTTCCTATGCCATCTCTTATACCTTCAAATCTCTCTCGTACACTTGATATAATCAAATCTTCTTCTGATAAAAATAAAACATTTTTTACATTATGTTTTTCTTTTAGATGCTTTCCAAGGCAATAAGCTCCTTGATAATTATTAGATTCCACTACAGGAACAGATAGATCCTCTAAGCCTCTATCTATAAAAACAATAGGAAAATTCTCATCTATAAGCCTTGTAAAAAATTTGCTTTGAGAAAGATCTACTTTAGGAGGAAAAATCAAACCATCTACTCCATAAGTCAGTAATCGTTTTATTTTTTTCTCTATAGATTCAAAGGTATATTCCTCCATTTCTAACATTATAGGATGAACTGAAAATTCTAAAAGGGTACGTGTAAGTCCTGCCAGAAGAGCTATACCTCTTGTATCAGCAAGGTCATCTATTAGAATTCCTACGCGAAGATTTTTATTCCCTATATGTTTTGCACCTTCTGCAACATATGTTCCAAGACCTGGAATCCTTATCACTACTCCTTCATAAACCAGACTATCTACTGCTTTTCTGGCAGTCATTCGGCTTACGCCAAAGGTAGAAGCCAAATTGTTTTCAGATGGAATCCTATCTCCAGGTCTATATCGTCCCTTTATAATCTCTTCCTTTATAGATCTTGCAATTTTTTTATACGCTACCTCTGGTACCATTTAAGCTCCTTGTATATTTTTATTTATTATATTATATATCAAAAATAAAAATATACAAAATAAGCCCTCTATTTTCCTAATAGAGGGCTTATTTTTATTTTACAAATGCTAAACTATTTAGATGCCTCTTCCTTAAAAGCCTTGTCTAACGCTTGTTGCACTTCGTTTTGTGCATCTCTCAAAGCTTGCTCAGGTGTCTTTTTTCCATAGATTGCATCATTCCATGCCTCTGTGAGTTTATCCCACAAAAGCGCACCTACAGGAATAACTGGGCGACAGTGTGCATTTGGACCACTGAATAGATCGTAGAATAATTTCTGTCTTGGATCTTTTTTTGCAAGAGCCTCTGTTGCTGCTTTTAAAGCTGCAAAATGAGAGGTTTTTTCAGCATATATTTCTTCTCCATGTGTAACCATCCATACCAGGAACTTAGCTGCTTCCTTAGGATGCTTTGCTCCTTTTGGGATAACCAAACTCCATCCGCCTGCCCATGTACTATTCTTTTCTCCCCCTTCCGGATAAGGAATTGGCGCAATCCCATATTCAAATCCCTTTGGAGCAAAGGCGTCAAGTTGACTTATAAGCCAGTTTCCATCAACTCTCATTGCTTCTTTGCTTATCATAAATGGATCTACAGGAACAGAACCACCCCTGTATGAAGAGAAGAATGCATCTATATTTTTTATTCCGTATTTTTTAGCATATCCCACTTCCCATTTAAGTGCAGCCAGGATCTTTGGATCATCTGCAAATACAAGTTTTTTTGTCGCAGGATCGTAGAACTTTCCACCAAACGCCCAACCCCATGTATAGTGCCATCCCTGGCCTCTCCATGGAACAAAACCTATTTGCAAAACCCTATTACCCTTAATCATGGTAAGTTTTGCTGCATATTCATCCAGTTCTTTTATAGTTGTAGGAGGCTTATTTGGGTCAAGTCCTGCCTTCTTAAAAAGTGTTTTGTTATAGTAAAGAACACGTGCATCTGTATCCCAGGGTAAGGCATAGAGTTTGCCTTTATAAGTTGCCTCTTTTATTGTAAAATCAAAAAACTTTGCCTTTAACGCAGGTATATCTACTCCAAGCTCTTCTAAGTAATCCTGCAATGGCTCCAAAACACCAAAATGTGCCCTTTGTGCTACTGTGAATCTATCAAGATAATAGACATCTGGACCAGTACCTGCAGCAACTGCTGTCATAAGTTTTGTAACTTCTGTCTCATGCCCTGGAACCAAAACAACTTTCACATGGATATCTTTATGGGTGCTATTAAACTTTGCCACTGCCTCTTCTATAGCAGATTTGGAGACCTTGTCAACTATACAATGCCAGAAAGTAACCTGAACAGGTTCAGAAGCATATGCAAAGATTCCAAATACACCTAAGAGCAAAGCAGACAATAAGATACTTGCAAATAACTTTTTCATTTTAAACCCTCCTTTTTTAATAAAATTCATCTAACTATTCTATTTTTATAGCCACCCCCTCTTTATACCACCTCCTTTCAGCTGTTTTCTAAGCTATTTTAGATCAACCCTTTATTCCAGATAGCTTAATTCCCTCAATGAGATACTTCTGGGTAAATATAAACAGAATTATTGAAGGGATTATTGCCATGGTAGCTGCAGCCATCATCCAATTCCAGTGGGTGCCATATCTATTTAAAAATTGAGGTAATCCAAGTGCTAATGGATATTTACTTTCATCAGTAAGATAAATTAAAGGACCCAAATAGTTATTCCATGATCCGATAAAGGTAAAGAGAGAAATTAAAAACAGAACAGGCTTAGCAAGTGGAAGCATTACCTTTAGATATATTTTAAACTCACTTGCCCCATCTACCCTTGCTGCGTCTAAAAGTTCATCTGGGATAGTCTGGAAGAATTGCCTTATAAGAAAGATATACAATGGCATTCCAAAAAAGGATGGAACAATAAGAGGAAGAAATGTATTAAGCCATCCCAGTTTCTGAAAAATAATAAATTGAGGGATCATAGTTACTGCAAAGGGTAACATTATTGTGCCTATCATTATATAGAAGAAAAAGTCTCTTCCCCACCACTTGATTTTTGAAAAACTATATGCTACAAGAGGACAAGAGATCAATGTCCCTACAACGGTTCCTACACTTATAATTAAACTATTTGCAAAATATCTCATAAATGGGAAATAATTCAATGCCTGGATATAATTTGAAAAAACAGGTGGTATAGGAATAAGAACGGGCGGAAAGGCATAAAGATCCTGATCTGCCTTAAGCGATGTAGAGAGCATCCACAAAAATGGAAGCATATAAACAATAGTAACAGCTATCAAAATGAATCTCACAGAATTTAAGTATAATATATTGTGTTTTCTCATCTCATACCTCCAACTTATCTACTTGTGCCGTAAAATGCCCATCTTGCCGAGGTTTTAAATATAATAATTACAAGGACAAGAGAGATCAAAAATAATATCCACGCCATAGCAGAAGCAATACCCATATTCATATAGCTAAAGGCATGCCTATAGAGATACATGACATAAGAAAGGGATGCATTTGCAGGACCTCCTCCAGTCATTATTTGAGGAAGATCAAAGATCTGAAGTGCACCTATAGTAGCTGTTATCATATAATACAGTGTAGCTGGGGAGATTAAGGGTAAAGTTATCTTCCAAAACATTTTCCATTTATTTGCACCATCAAGCATAGCAGCTTCATAAAGTTCTTTTGGTATATCGTTTATAGCCGCCATAAATATGAGTGTAGCACCACCTACACCCCACTGAGATATAAGCACTATGGTAAATTTTACCCACTTCTCATCATTGAGCCACATCGGACCATTTATACCTAAAAAAGAAAGGAGGCCATTTACCAATCCATAATAAGGACTAAAAAACCAGAGTGCAATAGTGGCAAAAGCATACACAGGTACTATTGTAGGGAGATATATCATAGACCTATAAAAATATCTTTCTCGTAACGGTTGTACTAACAAAAGAGCAAGTGTTATAGCAAGCACTAAACCTATAGGAACAAGTCCGATGGTATACCATGCGGTGTTAATAAGACCTTTTAAAAATAATTGATCTTTAAAAAGTTTGGCATAATTCGCAAAGCCTACCCACTTTGGAGGAAGGGTAACATGGTATTCTGTAAAACTAAAAAACAAAGATGCAATTATAGGATACAGGGTAAAGACCAAAAATCCTATTATCCAGGGAGATGCAAAGAGCAATCCTAATAAATTTTGTTTTCTTTTCATAGCCTCATCCTCTCCTTTTTTAAATATGAAACAAAAAAGTATCTATTTTAGCGGGTTTAATGTCTAAGATTACATCTCTGCCTTTTCTTTTCTCTACAAAGGGAACCTCTCTCATATTAGACTCATAAATTTTTGTCTCTAAAGGAAAAGAAATCTGCACCTTTTTTTCTATTTCCGATTGATTATGAGCTCTAAGGACAACACCTTCTCCATCCTGGGAAACTTTAAGTGCAGATAAGAAAATACCTCTTTCAAAATCAAATTCAGAGATCATATAAGACACTCTTTCCCTTTCAGGAAAAGGCATAATTGCTACAGGTTCATAGAGAAAATCTCTGGTTCTTTCATACACCTCTTCCTTTTTTCCATCCTTTAGGAGGATAAAGGAATAGGTGTACTGATATGTTCCTATACATTGAGCATCAGGTGTTGGCATAGG
>JALVIU010000272.1 GCA_027028665.1 Candidatus Atribacteria bacterium
GCAGACTATAAAGAACCTAAGCATCCACCACATAGGCCACCATATCATTATCAAGTTCCTTTAGAATTTGTACCAGGTATTGGAAAAAAACTTTTGGAGAAGTTATTCGATTATTTTGGTACAGAAATGAATATATTACATAAGGCTACCTTTGAGGATCTTTTGCAGGTTACTACTCCGTCAATTGCAAGAAATATAATACTTGCTCGAACAGGAGAGCTCAAACTTGCACCAGGAGGGGGAGGAGTATACGGTAAGGTGAAAACAGAAGAAAAAAAACACGCCCAGAAGAGTTTATTTGATTTAAGTAAATGGGCGAAGAGGTGAGCTATTGGATACTCTTGCATATACATTTGGAGGTTTTACACCTAAGTATGAAGAGGCAAAAATTGTTATCCTACCTGTTGCATATGATTCTACTACATCCTATATGCCAGGTGCGAGATTTGGCCCTCGAGAGATAATAGATGCGTCTCGTTTTTTAGAGTTTTACGATACAGAGGAAAATGTAGAACCCTACTTTTTAGGTATATATACCCTCCATGAGATGGAAACAAATAAAGAAGGTCCAAAGGTAGTTATTGAAGAAGTGAAAAAGGTTGTAAAAAAAGTTATAGAAGATGGAAAATTTCCTGTAATTATAGGGGGAGACCATAGCATTTCGTTGGGACCTGTACTTTCTTTTTATGAAAGAGATATCCCTTTTACGGTTATCCAATTTGATGCCCATACAGATCTGAGAGATGAATATGAGGGAACCAGATATGGACATGCCTCTGTTGCAAGAAGGATTTCAGAATATGTAAATATAATCCAGGTAGGAATAAGAAGCACATCAAGGGAAGAGGTGGAATTTTTAAATACATCTAATAATATCTCTATTTTAAAGGCAAAAGAGTTTGATTTAGATGTTCTATCTTCCCTTATAGGTAAAGCAGAAGAACATGTATATATTACCTTGGATGTAGATGTCTTTGACCCTTCTATTATTCCCTCTGTGGGAACCCCTGAACCTGGTGGTCTAAATTTTCAAGAGATATCAGATGCCTTAAAGGTAATTACAGAGAAAAAGAAGGTTATAGGATTTGATGTGGTGGAGCTTGCACCAATTCCTTATCTTGTCCACCCAAACTTTACTATAGCCAAACTTATATATAGACTTATAGGGTTTATATTTAGAGGATAGGTAGATGCCATGGAAGAGATAGTTCAGAATAAAAATCTTGGAGAAGTATCTTTTTCTAACGACGTAATAGTTTCTATTATATCAAGGATAATTGAAGAGATAGATGGAGTAAGTATTAAATCCACAAGAAAGGCTAAGTTTATAGGAAGGGGACAAAAAACTGCAGATCAAGGGATAATAATTGAAAGTGATGAGCAAGAAGCATTAGTAATAAACATTTTACTTATTGTAAAATATGGAACTTCTATTGAGAATGTGGGAAAAAAAATCCAAAAAAAAATAAAAATGGAACTCGAAGGAAAACTTGGTATAAAAATAAAAAGTATAAATATTGAAATACTGAAAGTCGAGAGATAGATGATTTATTTGTGGGAAAAAAAGGTTAATTCAGATATATTAAAGTATTATTTTGAAAATTATGCACACCCAGAAGAATTCTTATTTTTTGACATAGAAACAACAGATTTAGCTTTTACAAAGAGTAACCTTATCTTTCTTATAGGTATAGGATATCTAATGAAAGATAAATTTTTCATAAAGCAGTTTATTTTGGAGGATAAAGAAGAAGAGATAGATATATATAATTTGGTTTTAGGGGAGATAAAACACTTAAGAGTACTTTTTACCTATAATGGTGAGAAGTTTGATATCCCACTGCTTATAAATAGACTAAAGATGTATAATTTAGAAGAACACATAAATGTGATAAAGAGTTTTATTCACATAGACCTTTTAAAAATTTCTCGGAAGTTATGGAAATCACAAATTAAAAGTTGTACGCTGGGTAACGTAGAAAAAAGAATATTAAAGATTGAAAGGAAAGAGGACTTACCAGGTTTTTTGGTACCCTCTTTTTATGAAAGATTCATAAAACAAAGAGATATGAAATATCTCAATAAAATACTAGAACACAATAGGCAAGATATATTATCACTTTATTATATTTTAGAAAACATAATAAGAGAGGATTTAGTCAATGATAAAAAAGGAAACCTGCTTCCCATCAATTAGTGGAAGAATGGATCTTCCCGCAAATATATATATTCATACACTAACATATGAAGATATTGAAAGAAGAAAGAGACTAGGGTATAAGCTGGTAATCCCAATAGCTCAATATAGAAAGGAAGAATATTTGTCTATTGGAATAGAGGGTTTTTTCCTTTCTCGACTAATGGAATGTGTAAGTGAAAAAACAGATATAATAGTTTCTTATCCTGTATGGATAAAGAATAAGGATGAATTATATATAAAAATTAAAAATATAGATTTTTTTGGTTTTACTCCTTTTTTATTAAAGGAGAAAGGCAGATCTTTCTATCTAAATGATATAAATATAGTGACTGTAGAAGATCTATTCCATGAAATAAGCCACGATTCTTACGATAAGTACAAAGAACTTTTTTATATAGCTCTTTCACCAGAAATGACTCATATTGAAAAAATAAAAGGTTTAAAAATTAAAAAAATAAAATTTGAGTTATATAATGAGAGTATAAAAATTATTAGCAAGGTTATCGAAAAGCTTGTCGGGATTTTGGTATAATATCTTGAAAAAAGACAATGTTTATGATATTATAAAAATGGAACCCTACCATGCGCGTGTTACTGGTTAAGGGTTTTGAGCCAACACCTATTTCAGAGGGAATTGGTCTCTTGCAAGTAACAGTTCGTACATTCTTTGTATGACAAGTTTACTTGCAAGGAGGTTCCCACCGTTTCTGAGGATAGGGTCAAAGCCTAGGTACACGGCATGGCGGGGTTCCTCTTTTCTATAATTGAGAGGTTTAGAAAGATAGATATAAAGTCAACCAAAGACAAAATAAGAAAAAAAGTAAAAAAAATAAGAGATAAGATTTCTTATCCATTAATCATAGATAAGAGTTACTCTATTTGGGAAAAATTAAAAAATAGTGAAGATTTTAACAGTGCTCATACAGTAATGTTTTATAGTGCAATCGATAATGAGGTACAGACAGAATTTATGATAAAAGAATCTATTAGAATGGGAAAGAAAATAGTGTTACCTCAGACTGTATCGCCCAATATCCTTATTCCTAAGATTATATATAATTATCCATCTGATCTTTCTCCTGGAATATTTGGCATATTAGAACCCACCAAAGATATGCCTATAATAAAAAAAAATGAGATTGATATTATTATTGTGCCAG
>JALVIU010000273.1 GCA_027028665.1 Candidatus Atribacteria bacterium
GACGCCGCCAGGGAGGTAGATGTCCCAGAGGATATAGTAAATATTATTGAATCCACAAAAAGAGAAGACATTATACCCCTTTTGAAACTAAATGACCTTATAGACCTTGTAATACCTCGAGGTGGATATGGTCTTATAAGGACAGTAGTAGAGAATTCATCTATCCCTGTTATTGAAACAGGTGTGGGGAACTGTCATATATTTGTAGATAAGACAGCAGATCTAAAAAATGCCATAGATATTGTTATAAATGCAAAGACCCAGAGACCAGGTACATGTAATGCAGTAGAGAAGCTCCTTGTACACAAGGATATAGCGGGCAAATTTCTACCAGATGTAATAGGGGCACTAAGGGCACATAATGTAGAGGTAAGAGGGGATGAGGTGGTACAGAAGATCGTCGGTGATGTTGTTCCTACAACGGATGAGGACTGGGAGACAGAATATCTTGATCTCATCATAGCGATAAAGGTAGTAAGTGGTGTTGATGAGGCTATATCTCATATTACAAGATATGGGACAAAGCACTCAGAGTCCATCCTTACAAATTCTTATGAAAATGCAGAGAAGTTTATACATAATATAGATGCAGCAGCAGTTTATGTAAATGCCTCTACACGATTTACAGATGGTGGACAGTTTGGCCTTGGTGCAGAGATTGGCATAAGTACACAGAAACTCCATGCAAGAGGTCCTATGGGACTTAAGGAGCTAACCACTTATAAATATATAATAAGGGGGATGGGTCATATAAGGAAATGAACCTTCGAAGAGCACTGTTTTTATCTTTACTTTTCATCTTTGTATTTACAGCGTTCTCCTTTGCATCTTCTTCCAGAGTGAGGATAGGTATACTCTACTTTGTACCAAGAGGGGATGATCTGCCCTGGGTGAGAAAGGGTATAACTATATTACTTATAAATAGATTATCACAGTTTTCCGAGTTTTACATACTTCCCAGGGATAAGCTTGAGGCATTTGATTACAATATGTTCTCTGCCACAAATATAAAAACTCTCTCCTCTCAGTTTTCACTGGATTATGTAGTAGGAGGGACTTACAGTTTTTCCAATGATGTATTAGATGTAAGTGTATGGGTATGGGGAAAAAAAGAGAATAAATTTTTACTCAATTTTTCTACTCAGGGTGCCTTTTTGGATATATTGAAGAAGCTTTCAGTATCTATATATGATGCGATAGCTGGTACCATCAATGATAATATTGCAGAGATCCTTAAGGATCTTCCTACACGGAATGAGGTAGCCTGTAAATATCTTTTTACCGCGGTTGATTACATGGATCAGGCGATAAAGGCATACAATGGTGCAGATTTCCCCTCCAAACCCCTATGGAAAAAGGCTATAGGCTATGGAGAGATGGCAAAAAAAGAGGACCCAAAGTTTTATCTTACATATTATTATCTTGGACTTATATATAGTAAAACTAAATGGATAAAGAGAGAGGCAGAGGCCTGGGATAATTATCTGAAATATGCAAAGGAAAAGGAGTTTCCAGAGGAGGCAGGAGGGCTTGCATACTATAGATTGGGATATTCCTTTTATGAAAAAAAGGAATACGATATGGCAGAAAGATATCTTAAAAAGGCCATAAGTATAGATCCTACCCTTGTAAAGCCCTATGTCTATCTGGGAAATATCTATTTTGATGAAAACGACCTTGATAAGGCAATAGAATATTATAAAAAGGCATATAAGCTTTCACCTTCTGATAAGGATATAAAATGGCTCTTGAAGAGGGCCCAACGGATTAAAGAGGTAGGAAAAGAGGCATATGATTATTTTGAAAAGGGAAGAGAGGCTTTCGTAAATGAAAACTATTATGATGCTGTGTATTTTTTGGAACATGCAGTAGGGATAAATGATACATATCTTGAGGCATATGTCCTTTTGGGTAAGGCATATATAGAGATTGATGAGCTTAAAAAGGCAGAGGATGCACTTTCTAAAGCAGAGGCCTTAGATCCTACAAACTATGAGATAAAGTTTTTGTTGGATAAGGTAAAAAGTGAAATAAAATATGGAAAAGAGGCCTATGAGGCCTTTGATAAGGGGTATAGTCTATATAAAGAAGGAAAATTAGAAGATGCCCTTATCTATTTTAAAAAGGCAATTAAAGAAAATGGTGCATACGATATGGCACATGATTATCTTGCAAGGACCTATTATAAGCTGGGAAGATTGGATGAATACAAAAGAGAACGAGATCAGTTTGCAGCACTTATAGAAGACCCTAAAAAAAGGGCAGATGAGTATTACCTTACAGGGTTTGAATTTTTCTCACTGAAAAGATACGATATAGCAGAGGAAGAGTTTAAAAAAGTTTTGTCTATAGATCCACAACATGAAAAGGCAGCATTTTTCCTTGCAGAGACCTACTATAATCTGAAGAAGTACAGAAATGCCATTACATATTACACCAAAGTAATAGATATAAGAAACTCCCAGGGATATTATGATAAGGCATTGTATGGGCGGGCATGGTCTTACTTTTTCCTGAAGAAGTACAAAAAAGAGATAAGGGACCTGCTTACACTTATATCCTTATTTAAAGATTCCCCTGTTTTGGATACAGCATATTATAAACTTGGTGAGGCATATTATCTTACAGGGGATTATATTAGTGCGATAAAATACTTAAAAAGCTTCATAGACCAGAAAAATAGTCAGTATAGAAAGGATGCCCTATATATAGTTATTGCATCATATATAAAGACCAAAGACCTCAAAAAGGCAAAGGAGTATCTTGATAGTGCACTTTCTCTTTATCCAGATGATAAAAAGTTTTTAGAACTCAAAACAGTGCTCAGGGATTATGCATTTAATAATAAGGATTATGAAGTCTTGTTATCAGAGCTTTCAGGTAGATCAGATGAGGTATCTATATATGAAAAGATCATAGCCCTTTTGGAGCTTGGTCGTATAGATAGTGCAGAGTTTGAACTTTCACGTTTTATGAGAAGGTATCCAGAGAGCAAATATCTTAAAGATATCTATCTTGCGTTTTTAAATATATATATAAAAGAAAAAAATAACAAAAAAGCTGTAGAAATACTTACATATGCAATAGATAAGGGTGTAACACTCTTTCCAAGTATGGGAAGAATTTATTTTGCACGAGGAAAGTTATATTATGACCTAAAGGACTATAAAGATGCCATTCCTGATTTTGAAAAGGCTATAGAGAAAGATGTGGAGAACCTAAGTGAGGCATATTATTTTTTGGCCATTTCCTATATGGAGACAGGACAAAAGGATAAGGCTCTTTCTATCTTTCAGGAACTTGGAGACAGGTTTAAAGATAGGTATGCATGTCTTGGAAGCTATTACATAGCAGGGG
>JALVIU010000274.1 GCA_027028665.1 Candidatus Atribacteria bacterium
CTTGCAGCAAAACATGGCATAAAAGTAGTAGTAGAGCCAGGTGGTGCAAAAAAGGATCAAGAAGTTATTGATACTGCAAAGAAGTATGGTATCACCCTTGTATTTACAGGAGAGAGGCATTTTAGGCATTAGCAGGACTGAATAAAAATCCATACCAGTTATTTAATTTTTCTTCTTTTAAGATATTAAACTTATATCTTACTATTTCTTCTCTCATGGATTGAAGGCTGTCTTTATATATCCCTGAAAATATGATACAGCTTTCTGGTAGGACAACCCCCTTTAGCTGGGGAAGAAGTCTTTTTAGTATAGGTGGTAATATATTTGCAATGATTATATCGAATCTTCCAGATATACCCTCAAGGAGATCTGATTTTATTACCTCTATCTTTTCATTGTTTAGGGCTGCAGTTTCTCTTGTTTTCTCTATTGCTTGTTGATCATTGTCTATAGAGAGTACGTAATCTGCACCAAGTTTTTTTGAAAGTACAGAGAGTATCCCACTTCCACAGCCTATATCAAGGATCCTCTTATTACGGACCTCTAATGTCATCAAGAGTTTCGCGGCGATCTTTGTAGATTCATGCCTCCCTGTACCAAATGCAAGACCAGGAATAAGGTTTATAATAATATTTTTGGGATCAGGATTTATTATTACACCATCTATAAATTCATAGGGAAGCAACCTCTCTGGCGTATTCCAGAACTCGATAATATCTTTTAGTTCTTTTTTTATATCTTCACCAAATTTATGCAAAAGGGTATATAATATATCTTCTTCCCCATATACCTTAATTTTTACCTCATCTTCTGTTTCTTCTATAAAATAATTTAACGCAAGTCCCTTTTCCGAAAGTATATCTTCAATTTCTTTTATATTCTCTCTTTTCGGGTATATAATAAGTACTTTTTCTTTTTTCATAATTTTTTATTTTCCTTGATTTTCTATATTTTATTATACTTAAAAAAATGATTATTGACAAACTTATCTAACTGTACTATAATACATAATACAGTTATGGAATTTAAACTCGATTTTCACAGTGGAAAACCTATTTATAGGCAGATAGTAGAGTACTTTATAGAGACAATAGGAAGGGGAGAGCTTGAAGATGGGGCTTCCATTCCTTCTATAAGGGAACTTGCAGAGGCCCTTTCTGTCAATCCTAATACTGTTGCAAAGGCATATAAGGAGCTTGAAAGAGAGGGATATATATATGCACGCCCTGGTATAGGTATGTTTGTAAAACTCTCGAAAAATAAGATAAGGGGAATTATAAGGGAGAGGATAAAGAAGAATCTGAAGGGGATCTTTCTTTCCGCACAAAGACATGGGATTTCATTAGGGGAGTTAGGTAAAGTTTGTGAAGAAGTATTACAGGAGATAAAACAAAATGAACCCAATGATTAGATTAAGATCTGTAAATAAAGAATATAAGGGAAAAGTTATCTTAAAAGATATTAATATGGAAGTGCACAAGGGAAGTATTCATGCAATAGTGGGCCCAAACGGTGCAGGAAAGACTACTATCTTAAAGATTATAACAGGCTTTACTTTCCCTACAAGAGGAGAAGTTTTTGTAGATGGTCTTCTGGGTTTTTTACCAGAGAGTAAGGCCCTTTATGGTGAAAAGAGTGTAAAGGATATGCTTAAGATGGCAGAAGAGCTTACCCCATTTTGGCAAAATACAACTATGGAAGACTTACTTAGGGTCTTTGGTCTGGATATGGATAAAAGGGTAGGGGAGCTCTCTTTTGGAAAGAGGACACAACTTTTTCTTGTGATACTCTTTTCCCAGGATGTCCCTCTTTATATTTTAGATGAACCTACATTAGGTCTTGATCCTATAGTGTCTAATAAGGTTTTTTCCATTATAAAACAGAAGGCTATAGGAGGAAAAACAATTTTATATTCATCTCATAATTTATCTGATATAGAAGAGGTTGCAGATGAGATCACTATTATGAGAAAAGGTGTAATTATTTATAGTGGTGACCTTGATACCTTAAAGGAAAGGCTGGATAAAAATCTCAAAGAGGCATTTCTCTATCTTATGGAGGAAGATTATAATGAAGGTTTTAAAAAAAGAACTTATTGACCTTAGATGGAGATTTCTCTTTATGATATTTCTTCTCCTTATCGTCTTTTTGTTTGTTGTATATGGAAGAAGATATGTAGTCACATCCTTACCTTATGACCTACACCTCTTAAAGGATAGTTTTATATCCAAAATCTTAAATATGGACCAGCTACTAAAGGAAATCAACCTTATGAGGGAAAGTATAAGGTATTATATATGGTCTCAGTGGTATGGAAAGAATTTCTATCAGCTTATATTACTTTCTATAATCTTATATGGTTTTAGTCTATTTTCAAGAGAGACAGAGAGAAAGACCATATATTTTCTACTTTCTCGGGTAAATAGAAGGGTTGTCTTTTTCTCTAAGGTATTTGCAGGAACTATTTTTCTTTTATTTACAATTCTTATAGGGGGAATATTGCCTTTATTTATAAGTTTTAATCTTGGGCTTGTGGGTAAAATAATGCTTTCATCCTTCATTACCTCTTTATTTTTGTATATGATAGTGATCTTCTTCTCTATATATGTAAATGATGATGTAAAAAGTGTGGTATTTTCTATTCTTTTCTTTTTTATACTCTCTATTCCGGGCTTTTTCTCAGGACTTTCTGTATTTAATATTTATAGATATATGAAGGGGATAGATATATATAAAGCAGGAAACTTACCTTTTTTGCCTTTAACTTTTGTATTTATACTTTCACTTATTTTGTTTTGGATAAATTGGTGGACCTTTAGAACGAAAGAATTTTAAGAGGAGGCGAATAAAATGATACTTGTTACATCAGATACCATTTCTGGATATAGGATAAAGGAGACACTGGGTCTTGTAAGAGGAAGTTGCGTAAAGGCAAAACATATAGGAAGGGATATTGGCGCTCTTTTAAAAAACATTGTAGGGGGTGAACTAAAGGGGTATGAAGAGCTTTTGGCTGAGGCACGGGAGACTGCCCTTGAAAGGCTGATACAGGATGCAGAAGAAAAGGGGGCAAATGCCGTGATAGCCATAAGGTTTGCAACATCATCTATTATGTCTGGTGCATCTGAGATTTTTGCATATGGCACAGCAGTAGTTGTTGAAAAGGAGGATAGTATATGATAAAATATAAAAAAACATAACAGGAAAGGTGTATATGAAATTTGCAAAATATGCGATTATCGGGATTGTTAGTATTCTTTTTATATATCCCTTTTTCATTGGGGGATGTAATCTATTTATAGAACCCAGCCCATCTCCTACACCCTCTCCAACTCCTACAGAGGTGATTGTAGAAG
>JALVIU010000275.1 GCA_027028665.1 Candidatus Atribacteria bacterium
ATAGACAACAATGGATGACTCCATGGAGATAGAAAAGAAGAAATGAGTATGGTCTTATCAACTTCTAAATCCACTGAGATGTCCCCTTCTTCGAGGATTAATATCTCAAATCTCTTATGAAGTAACGCCTCTAAAGTTGTATCAGAATTTGTCTTGTAATTTCCAAAAAATATATTCTTTTTGGATATTTTATCTATAGTAGTTTGGGTTTCCTCGGAGAAGATACGAAGAGATTCTATAATATCTCCCCAAAATTCTATCCTTATAGGATGTTCTTCACCATATGGGAAGAAATCTACTATCCCTCCTCTTATACTAAATTCTCCCCGACTCTCTACTTTATTTTTTCTTTCATAGTGATACTTATTTAATATCTCCAAAAGCTTCTCTCGCGAAAACCTCATATTTTTTTTTAACACAAAGGAGGAATTCCTTAAAGCAGTTAAGGACGACACTTTTTCATTTAGCGTATGGATATCTGTTGCAAAAACTATACCCTTATCCTCTTTTAGAAGGCTAAGTAAGGCCTTAGTCTTTATGTCTTCATATAGATTTTTATCATGTTCATTATGGTGAGAAGAAAAGAAGAAAATACGGTCATGAGGTATTAAATTAAAAGTCTTCAGATCTTGTATAAAAACATCTATATAAGAGGGATTTTGAAAAATAAGAAGATGTCTTTTTTCTTTATTATAAAATCTACTTACAGTATATGTAATCCCTGAGGTCTCTGATTTGTTTAAAACAAAAAATTTAGCCATTGAATTTAGACATAGCTATCTCTATACCACTATCTACTAAGGCAATAATACCCTCATATGCCTTAAGCAAAACCTCTTTTACTACAAAAAGCTCGTCCTCTGTGAATTCCCCAAGAACATAATCAACCATCTCAACAGTAGGAGGCTTAGGTCCTATCCCCAACCTCAATCGAGCAATTTCTTCTGTTCGAAGGTATTCAATCACTGATCCCATACCCTTATGTCCACCAGATGATCCTTTTTTACGAAATCTCAATCTACCTAAAGGTAAATCTACATCATCATAAACGATTAAAATTTCTTTGGGAGAAAGATTAAATTTTTCACAAAAGGCCCTCACACTTATACCACTTAGATTCATAAAAGTAAGGGGTTTTAATAAAAATATATCTTTGCTGCTTATAGAAATCCTGGCCCATTCTCCCTCAATATCCTTTTCATATATAAATTTGCTGTTTCCTTCAATTTTTTGCTTTAAAAAATCTATAAACATAAAACCAAAATTATGACGAGTAAAGAGATACTTGGGACCAGGATTTCCAAGCCCTATTATTGCCTTCAATATTATTCGGCCTCTTCTAAAGGAGCCTCTCCCTCTGCTGCTTCTTCAACCTCTTCCTCCTCTTCTTCACCTTTTGTAGGTGCAAGGATAGAGACGATAGCAGTCTCTAAAGAAGTAATGGGTTCTACACCTTCAGGAAGTTTTAGATCTTCCACCATTAAAGTATCACCAAGATCAAGATCTGTAACGTCTACCTCTATTACTTCTGGAATCTGAGAAGGTATTGCCTCAATTTCTATTTCTCTCAATAAATGCTCTAGGATACCACCTTTTTTTACACCTTTTGGCTCTCCTACTAATTCAATTGGAACTTCCACTATTACTTTTTCACCTTTAAAGACCTTAAAGAAATCCACATGGAGCACATCACTCTTTATAGGATCCCTCTGGATCTCTTTAATCACAGCCATTATCTCTTCGTTTTCTAAATTAAGATTTAGAACATGATGTTCTGCATCTTTAGAAAAGATCTTATGAAATTCCTTTCTTAAGATCTTTACAGGGATCTGGGGATCATCCTTATGGGGAGAATAAAGTATACCAGGAATATAGCCCTTCCTCCTTAACTTTCTTGCGCCACCTTTTCCAAATTCCTGTCGTTTTTCAATATTTAAAACTAAGTTCTCCATTAAAATCCTCCTTCACTTTCGTTATATTTTATCATTAAGACTCCAAATAATTTTGCCTTTTTTGCAATAAAATTATATCACAATAAGTCAAATATCACTCAAAAATTTTACTCACGGATTCATTAAAATGTATATTCTTTATTGCTTCTGCAAACAATGGGGCGACAGAAAGAATCGTAAGCTTATTAAACTTATCTTCTTCTTTTATAGGGATCGTATTTGTAACTATAATCTCCTCTATAGGGGATTCCATAAGCCTTTCTTTTGCAGGAGGAGAGAATATAGGATGAGTAGCTGCAGCGATTATACTCTTTGCTCCTTCTTTTACTAAAGCCTGAGCCCCTTTTGTAATAGATCCTGCAGTATCTATCATATCATCAAGAAGTATCGCTATTTTTTCTTTTACATCCCCTACGATATGCTCCACTTCTACCTGAAGATAACTTGGCCTATATTTATCTATTACCGCAAAATGAGTATGAATTCTTGCAGAAAAAGACCTTGCTCTTGCTGTTCCCCCTACATCAGGAGAAACAACCACTACATCCCCAGGACTATAGTTTTTATCTTTTATATATTTAGATATAATAGGTTCTGCCACCAAATGATCCACAGGGATATCAAAAAACCCTTGAATCTGTCCTGCATGAAGGTCCATAGTAAGAACTCTAGATGCACCTGCTGACGTAATAAGGTTTGCAACAAGTTTGGCAGATATAGGCTCACGAGGCTGTGTCTTTCTATCTTGTTTTGCATATCCATAGAAGGGTATAACTACTGTAATTCTCTTTGCAGATGCTCTCTTTATAGCATCTATCATTACCAACAATTCCATTAGATTCTCATTTACTGGGGGGGAGGTGGGTTGAATAATAAAAACATCCATGCCTCTTACACTCTCTTTAATTTTTACTCTTACTTCTCCATCGGGAAATCTGCCTACTTCTATATCTCCAAGTTCTATTCCTAAAATTTTTACAATCTCTTTCGAAAGTTCAGGATTAGCATTACCTGTAAAGACCTTTAAATTATTCATTCTTACCTCTCCTTTTCTTTACCCAATCTATTTTATTTATCTGCCTTTCCCTTCCCAAAGCAAGAGAATAGGGAGGTACATCTTCTGTAAGCGTAGAGCCTGCCCCTGTGTATGCACCTCTCTTTATGATAATTGGTGCCACAAGGGTATTATTACTCCCTATAAATACGTCATCCTCTATTTCTGTTTTATTTTTTTTCACCCCATCATAATTACATGTAATAGTTCCTGCACCAATATTTACATTTCTTCCTATCTTTGCATCACCAATATATGCAAGATGTGAAGCTTTTGTGCCCTCTCCCAATATACTCTTTTTTATCTCCACAAAATTCCCTATCCTTACCCTCTCACCAATTACACT
>JALVIU010000276.1 GCA_027028665.1 Candidatus Atribacteria bacterium
AGGCTATTGAAAATCCGATGTTTCCATTGGGATTTGGATTTATAGGGGATAGGCTTGTAGTGGCAAGTGGCATTGAAAATATGATAGATGTACTAAAAGGAAATGTAGTAGGACTTGGAAAGAATGAGACAATAGGAAGAGTAGTTTCTCATCCGAATGTTACTTCTATCCTTTATATTGATATTGCCACATCACTCTCCATCATAGAAAGATTGGCAGGTATGGGTGGTGGACTTGATGAGGATACGAAAAAGATATTGAATGCCATTAAGAAGGTAAAAGATATAATACTCTGGAGTGGATACGAAAAGGATGGATATACATATAGCTGGTTAGAAATTGAAAATGCAAAATAACTATTCCTTAAGGAGGACTGTTTTCCTGGTCCTCCTTTTTCTTCTATTTCTATCTTCACTGGCTTTTGCATATACCACGTCCTATGTAATAGATGGCGGCATATGGAAGGGTATTCACTGGAACCACAGATTCCTTCTTACTATCCCAGATAACCTTAGAATAAAAAATTATGTACTTTTATATATAACAGGATCTGAGGGATTAGATAGGCCTCTTAGATACTTATCTCCCCTTGCAGATGCATTGGGTATGTCTATTGCTATAATTTACGATATTCCTAACCAACCCCTTTTTGGTGGTCTGCGGGAGGATGCACTTATATCATATACATTTACACAATTTATAAAAACTGAGGATTCAGATTGGATAATATTTAATCCCATGGTAAGAAGTGTGAGAAGGGCTATGGACTATTTGGATACTTATTTTTCTCATCATCTCAATGTAAAACTTAAAGGCTTCATTCTTGCAGGTGTCTCTAAAAGGGGGTGGACTACCTATCTAACTGCTGCAAAGGATAAAAGAGTGAAGGGGATCGTACCACTTTCTTTTGATAATGTACATTTTTTAAAAACTATACCCCATCAACTTTCTCAATGGGGCAGCTATTCACAAGATCTTGTAGATTATGAGAAAAATGGCCTTTTAGATATGCTTTCTACCCCTCCTGGTGAGAAGTTGCTTTCATATGTGGATCCATGGTATATGAGGAAGAAGCTGAGACTTCCAAAACTTATAGTAGTAGGAACAAATGATACATATTGGACAATAGATGCGGCATCACTTTATTTTAATGACCTCTGGGGACCTAAATATATCTATTATATGCCAAATAAAGGACACTCTCTGGGCTGGGATGATAAGATATTTTTTACACTAAAGCGGTTTATTCTATCCGTCGTTGGAAATTATAGGCTTCCACAGTTTAGGTTTTCCTATGATTATACGAAAAAAGAGGACAGGGTATATTTTCGCATAAAGGCAAAAAAGGTAAGACCAAAGGGTGCAAGTATATGGTATGCAACATCATATACAAAAGACTTTAGAAAGGCTGTCTTTCGGGAAAAACCACTCTTTTTCTCAGAAACTGAAAAGGCCTTTTTTGGCTGGATCTGGCTTTCTGAGGCAAGATTTATGGCCTTTTACCCTGAGGTAGAATACAGCCAAAAGGATGAATCTTATTATCTTTGTGTACCTGCCGCTATTATCTCAGGACAACTTGCACACCCTGAGATGGTACCCAAAACGAAGTAGTTTCCTTGTTATGTAAGTTTGGAATTTTTAAATTATATCCTTCAAAAAACATTTCTTTCCTTAATTGAGAACTGCTCTTAACTCTCCTCCTGTTTAGCTCTTAAAGTCCCTGTTTTGATAATTTAGGAATAATTAATTTATATCTAAACTTGACTGATGCAATTGGGTTATAGTAACTAAGCGGGCTTAAATTTTGGTATTGACAAATTATAAATTTGAGTTATAATTATTAATGTGAAATTTCGGATATCCGAAATTTAAATAATTTAAAAAAGGAGGATTTACTATGGAGGTAAAACCTACAAAGACCATTGATGAGCGTGGTGAGGTATGCCCTGTTCCAGACGTTGATACAAAAAGGGCACTTAAGAAGATGAAAAAAGGGGAGATCCTTGAGGTATTAATTGATTACCCTCTCTCCAAGGAGAGGATTCCTGCAACAGTAAAGAAAGAGGGGCATGAGGTACTTGCTGTGGAAGAAATAGGTCCAAGTGAGTGGAGAATCCTTATTAAGGTATAAGGAGGTTAAAGATCTATGGGTATACTATTGGGTATTATAACAGGTATAGCGTTTGGATATGTGCTTCAAAGGGGTAGGGTTTGCTTTAACTCAGCCTTCCGTGATCTAAAATTATTAAAAGATAACTTTTTGTTTAAGGCTGTAATATTTGCTATGGCTCTTGAAGTGATTACCTTTCACTTTATGGCACAATATGGATGGATACATCTTAATCCAAAGCCTTTAAACCTTGTGGCAAATATTATAGGTCCATTCATCTTTGGTATGGGAATGGTGCTTGCAGGAGGATGTGCAAGTGGTACCACATACAGAGTAGGCGAAGGTAATACTACAGCATGGCTTGCTGTATTTTCATATGGATTAGGTGCCTGGGCTACAAAGGCTGGTATCTTTTCACCTTTGCTTAAAGCAGTTGGTAAATATACGGTAAAGATTCAATATAGCAATCCTCTATATCTTACAGATAAATCAGGTAAAGTATCACCTACTCTTGCCACGCTTTTTCATATAAGCCCCTGGACTATGGCCTGGATAGTTTTTGCAATATTTATTATCTATGTCCTCTTTACAAAAACATCAGAGAGACCTGATTCTAAGTTGAGTTGGTGGGCAATAGGCCTTTTGCTTTTACCTATTGCTGCATTTGGATTTTGGTCAAGCACTATATCTGGTAGGCCTTACGGATTGGGAATTACAGGTGGATGGATAAGTATATTTAAGTCATTTACTTTAAACAAGTCTTTAAGTTGGGAAGGTGCAGAGGTATTGGGGGTAATAATAGGTGCGTTAATTGCAGCACTTATTAATAAAGAGTTTAAATTTAGGGTTCCTAAAAAAGGTTCCACCTATTTGCAGGTATTAGTTGGAGGGCTGATGTTGGGATTTGGCGCAGCATTTGGTGGTGGTTGTAATATAGGACATTTCTTCACAGGTATACCTCAGCTTGCTCTAAGTTCCTGGATAGCAGGTGTATTCTTTATACTGGGCAACTGGACTATGACATGGATAATGTATGAAAGGGGGTAATAAGATGAGACTTACTATTCAGGCTATGGTGCCACCTTATACTTATGAAGATTTAGATACTGCTATAAAAATTGCAGAAGCAGGTCTTGAAAAGGGACATGAGGTGGCACTTTTTCTCTTTTGTGATTCAGTGCTTGCTGTAAATTCAAAGGTAAAACCTATAAGAATAGATAGATCTATACCTAAAAAG
>JALVIU010000277.1 GCA_027028665.1 Candidatus Atribacteria bacterium
TTTTAAAGCCTCTTTCCATTTTCTTTCTTTAAATTTAGAAATGGCTTTAGCCTTTGTAGAAGAGATAAAATTGAGTTTAAATTTTACTACACGTGAGTTTCCTGCATCGCATACCCAGAGATAATTTCCATCCACTAAAACACCTTCTGGGTAAGATAAGAAACCCTCTCCAATAGTATAAAGATATCTCCCTTCTTTTGAGAAAACCTGCACCCTCCCATTATTATAATCAGATACATATATATCATTCTTCCTATCAAATGAAATATATCGGGTCCTTGCAAACTGTCCCTTACCTTTACCTGGGCGACCAAACTCTCCTTTATATACTCCATCAAGCGTAAAAACTTGAACCTTACTGTGAAATGTATCTGCTACATAAATGTAACTTCTATGGTCTATTCCTATACCTCGAGGTTTGTAAAATTCACCCTTTCCTCCACCCTCTCTTCCAAAACTAAATAAATACTTACCCTCTGAATTAAATTTGACTATTCTACTATTATTTGTATCAACTACATATACATTGCCATATTTATCAATAGCTATTCCTCTTGGTCCATTAAGTTCACCTTCTCCTTTTCCAGGACCTTTTGCAAATCCCTTTTTTACTTTTCCAGTCCGAGAGATGATAAGAATTTTATTTTTTCCTTGAGAAACCACATAAAGATCTTTATTTTTTCCAACCGCTATTCCCACAGGCTTTGATATAGTATAGCCTGATGAAGGAGATGGAAATACTCTTACGAGTTTGCCTTGCTTTGAAAAGACGAATATCTTATCTAACTCCCAATCTGTTACATATATATAAATTCCATCTGTAGTTATACCCACAGGGTAACCCATATTTACAGGGGGATTACTTCCTGCCCCTATTACAAATTCCACTTGAACCAAAGAGGCACTATAACCAGATATAGAGATAAAAAAAGATACTAACAATATAACAAAAAGAAGGAAAAAGCCCTTATCTCTCATCTTCCAACAGCTCCTTAATTTTGGAAGTTAATATCTCTGCACCCTTTTCATAATCTACAACTATTTTACCATCTTCTCTAAAAACTTCAAGGAAATCAATAGGTTTTCCTATCTTTATAACTATTTTATGAGGTTTTAAAAACTTCTTTCCAGGTGGCCAGGCTTCATATGTACCCCTTAGAGCCACAGGTACTATAGGAGCTCTACCTTTTATTGCTATACCAATAACTCCCTTAGTTACTCCTCTAAACCTTCCATCTCTGCTTCTTGTTCCCTCTGGGAATATCCCCAAAACTCCATTATCTTTTAATATTTGAATGGATTGTTTTACACTTGATATATCAAGTGTCTCCCTATTTACTGGGAATACACCAAGTTGACGCAAAAGCCAAGAAAGAAATTTACTTTCAAAAAGCTCTTTTTTAGCCATAAATCTCACTTTATGTGGAAAGGCACATCCTATTACAATAGGGTCAAGATAACTTGTGTGATTCCCTGCTATAATATAGGGGGGCTTCTTAGGTATATTTTCTCTTCCTTTAATAGTAAATCCAAAAAAAATCTTCAAAGTTACAGTTGAAAGTATTTTTGAAATTATATATATCATAATACCCCTCTCGAAAGAGTAAATATATAAATATCTAAATTATTCGCTGTGTTATTCAATAATTTTGCAATTTCTTTTACTGTAGCTCCTGTAGTATATACATCATCAATAATAAGAATATTTTTTACGTCTTCTGAAAAATCATATGAAAGATAGAAAGCTCCTCTTATATTTCTTATTCTATCCTCTCTGGAAAGCAATGCCTGATCCATTATCCCCTTCTTCTTTTTCAAACCATTATAGATAGGAATAGAAAATCTCTTTCCAATAGAAAGTGCCATATCTTTTGTCTGATTAAAACCCCTCTTTTTTAAAGTTCTCCTTGAGATAGGTACATATACTAAAAGATCAATATGAGAAATAGGGATATCACTTTTTAATAATGCCCTAACCATAAGTTTCTTCATAAGTATAGAAAGACTTCTATCTCCACCATACTTCCATCTATGAATAGCATCCTTTAGCATGCCTTCATACTTATATCCTGAGCGAGCTATCTTGAAGGAGGGAGGAATACGGATACACTCCCCACATAAGTCTATATCCGAACCCCATCCCTCCAAAGGTTTACCACATTTCTTACAATAAGGAAACTTTATTTCATGAATCTTGCCTATACATTCATTACACAAAGGATAAGGATTATCTGTCTTTTCTCCACAGACAATACAGAAATTGGGATATAAAATAGAAAGGAATTGGTTAAATAAATTATGTTCCCTCATTCCATGAACTTATATATTTTGCCTGTTCTGGTGTCAAAGTATCTATACTTATCCCCATCTCTTTTAATTTTATACTTGCGACCTCTCTATCTATCTCATCTGGAACCTTATACACCTTCTTTTCCAATTTGTTGCCATTTTTTATAAGATATTCACAGGAAAGTGCCTGATTTGCAAAACTCATATCCATAACCTCTCCAGGATGACCTTCTGCAGATGCAAGATTTAAAAGTCTCCCTTCGCCAATTAAATAAACTTTCTTTCCAGATGGTAGTTTATATTCATCAAGCTCATGTCTTATTCTCTTCTTAGATACAGCATTTTCTTCTAAGTACTGTTTATTTATCTCTACATCAAAGTGACCTGCATTACCCATTATAACTCCATCTTTCATAAGTTCAAAAGCCTCTTTATCTATAACATTTTTATCTCCTGTTACAGTTACAAAAATATCTCCAATCTTGGCAGCCTCTCTTATAGGCATTACTCTGAAACCATCCATAAATGCCTCTAATGCCCTAATAGAATCTACTTCTGTTACTACAACATTAGCACCCATACCTTTTGCCCTCATAGCCACACCTTTACCACACCAACCATATCCAGAAACCACAAAGGTTTTACCTGCAAGTAAAATATTAGTAGCTCTTAAGATACCATCTATTGTGCTCTGGCCTGTTCCATATCTATTGTCGAATAAATGCTTTGTATAAGCGTCATTTACAGCTATAATGGGATAAGGTAACACGCCATCTTTTTCCATACTTTTCAATCTTATAACCCCGGTAGTAGTCTCCTCTGAACCCCCAATAACATTCTCTATTAGATCCTTTCTTTCGTTGAAAAGGGTAGATACAAGATCTGCTCCATCATCTATCGTAATATTCGGTTTTTTATCCAATACCTTATGTATATGTTTATAATAGAGTTCCCTATCCTCTCCCCTTACTGCAAAGACAGATATTCCATAATCCTCTACCAGTGCTGCTGCTACTTCATCCTGGGTGCTCAAAGGATTAGATGCGGTAAGATATACTTCTGCTCCGCCTTCTTTTAGGGTACGGACAAGATTTGCCGTTTCAGAAGTTACATGAAGACATGCACCAATAACTTTTCCTTTAAGAGGTTTCTCTCTTGAGAATCTCCTTCTAATAGCCCTCAACACAGGCATATGAGCATCTGTCCATTCTATTTTCTCCCTCCCTTTTTCATGGAGACTTAAATCTTTCACATCATATTCCATATTATAATTCCTCCTTAAAACAATTTTTTACTATCTAAAAGTATGGTTACAGGACCATCATTTTCTATATGAACAATCATATGTTCCTGGAAGACACCTGTCTCTACCTTCAATCCATATTCACCTATATATTCCACAAACCTCTCATACAGCCTTACTGCCTCTTCAGGTAATGCAGCTTCTACAAAACTTGGTCTTCTACCCTTTCTTACATCTCCATATAATGTAAATTGTGAAACTACAAGAATTTCACCTTCTATATCCAAAAGCGAAAGATTAAACTTTCCTTCTTCATCTTCAAAGATTCTTAGGTTTACAATCTTATCTGCAATATATTTTACATCTTTTTGATTATCCCCTCTTCCTATCCCTAAAAGGACTAATAAACCCTTTCCTATCTTTCCAACTATTTTTTCATCTACTGTAACATGTGAATTTAGTACCCTTTGTACTACTGCCCTCAAATCTAACCCTCCCTTCTTAACTTATCAATATGTAAACTCTTTGCCCTAAACACCTTTCGTATCCCATCTACCTTCTGTATATCTTTTATTATTGCCCTGAGTCTATTAATATTTTCAATAGTAAAGGTTACCTCTATATATGCAATCTTATCTTCAATAAATGTATTTACATGAGTAGCACTTATACCTTTATCAGAAAATACACTCATTACATCTGATAAAAGTCCTACCCTATCAAATGCCTCTATATTTAATTTTACAGGGTATGATTGGACAAAATTTGAAGCCCATTTTACCTCTATCAATCTTTCTTTTTCCTCTTCTCTAAGATTGAGGATGTTGGGGCAATCCTTTCTGTGAATGGAGATGCCTCTACCTCTTGTAATATAACCTATTATAGGATCTCCAGGAATAGGATTACAGGGTGCGAACTTTATAAGTAAATTATGATCATCTGCCCCTTTTACCTGGATAGCCCTACCATCTTCTACCTTTACTATCTTTCCCCATTCCTTTACACCTAATTCCCTTTTCTCTCTCCAAAAGGCCTCTACATCTTCTGGTACAATCTTTTCCAGAAGTGAAGTAGGCGAAATTTCACCCTGTTTCACCATAGATAAAAGGGTATCTACATCATTTACAGAAAAAGCCTCACATGCCTTTTTAAGATTAGCGATGTTCAATATATTATTTACACTTAAACCATATCTTTTGACCTCTTTCTCTAAAATCTCCCTCCCTATCTTTACATTTTCCTCTTTTGATTGTTTCTTAAACCATGCCTTAATCTTGTTTCTTGCATGGGCAGATTTTACAAACTTCAACCAATCTTTGCTGGGAGTGGACCTTTTTGAGGTAATAATCTCTACTATTTCTCCACTTCTTAATTTGTAGCTCAAAGGAACCATCTGTTTATTTACCTTAGCCCCTACACATGTATGACCAATATCTGTATGAATTCTATATGCAAAATCTACAGGAGTCGCCCCTTTTGGAAGGGATATAAGATCACCCTTTGGGGTAAATACATAAACCTCCTCTGCCAATATATCCTCTTTTATATCTGCAAGCACCTCTTTTGGAGTCTTTTTTTCCTGTAGTAATTCAAAGATTCTCCTAAGTACAGTAACCTGTTTTACCCTTTCAAGCCCCACCTTCTTTACATCCTTGCCCTCTTTGTAAAGCCAGTGAGCAGCTATTCCATATTCTGCAACATCATGCATCCCCTGGGTTCTTATCTGAATCTCCAGAGGATTTCCGTGGGGCCCAACTACAGTCGTATGGAGGGATCTGTAAAGATTGGGCTTGGGGCTTGCAATGTAATCCTTAAACCTCTCAGGTATAGGTCTCCAGAGGGCATGCACAATTCCTAATACCCTATAACAATCCTCTCTATTATCTCCTTTTGTAATCACTCTTAATGCCACTATGTCATATATCTCTGAGATCTCTTTTTGTTTCTTGATCATTTTATTGTAAATACTATAAATATTCTTTATGCGACCTTCTATGCTTGCTTTTATATGTTGTTTTCCAAGTTCTCTTTCAAGGGTCTTTTTTACCTCATTTAAAAATTCACTCTGTGTACGTATTATGTCTCTAATCTTAAGATATATCTCTCTATAAAGTGTCGGATGTAAATACTTAAAAGAAAGGTCTTCAAGTTCTCTCTCTGCACGGGATATACCCAATCTCTTTGCAAGAGGGGCAAATATATCAATAGTCTCCTGGGCGATCTTGACCCTCTTTTCCTTGGGAAGATACTTAAGGGTACGCATATTGTGTAATCTATCTGCAAGTTTTACAAGTAAGATCCTTATATCCCCTTCTACAGCAGAGAGAAAGAGTTTTATAAGATTTTCTGCATCTTCATCTTCTTTCTTTTTCTGGTTTATATCACTTATCTTTGTTACACCTTCAACGATATTCAAAACATCCTGTCCAAATTCTTTTTTTATCTCATCTGCTACTACCTCAGTATCTTCTAATACATCATGTAAAAATCCAGCAATTATTGTACTTGGATCAAGTTTTGTCTCTGCAAGGATCCTTGCTACTTCAAAGGGATGGATAAAGTAATCATCCCCTGATTTCCTTTTTTGTCCTTCATGGGCTTTTTTTGCAAAATAAAAAGCCCTTCTAATCGAGTCTCTTTCTTGCTCTGTAGTATAGTCTTCAACTAAACTTATAATTTTTAAAATATCACAACACTTCTCAGATTCCATTAAATAAGGTTTACCTCTTATATATTGTATTGCAGTATCGAGTAAACCTCGCACGGAAGCTTATCTCTTCCTTTAAGATCTGTAAGCTCTATTATAAAGGCAGCTCCTACTACATCTCCTCCAATCCCCGAAAGTAAATCATATGTAGCTTTTGTAGTACCTCCTGTAGCCAATAAATCATCCACTATTAAAACTTTGTCCCCTCTATTAAGGGCATCTTCGTGTACTTCAAGAGAATTTTCTCCATACTCTAATGAATAAGTAATACTTACTGTTTTATATGGTAATTTTCCCTTCTTTCGAATAGGAATAAATCCTATACCTAATTCATAAGCAAGGGCACTTCCAAAAATAAATCCTCTTGCCTCAATGCCTGCAATATATTTTATATCTTTATTTGCAAAATGAGCCTTTATATCTTCTATCACATATCTAACTGCTTCAGGATTTTTTAAAAGAGGAGTAATATCTTTAAATTGAATTCCTTTTACCGGAAAATCTGGGATATTTCTTATTATCTTTTGGAGCTCTTCCTTTGTCATATTTTATATCCTCCTTTCAATTATTCTCTTCTTTAAAAAGAATTGTATAAGTATCATCTTTTATTTTTAAATCCTCTATATATATAAATGGAGAACTTGCTTCAAAACTGGATTTTATTCCAAATACAAGGTCTACTTTTTGAGCAATAGACATCATTTTATCTTCTATATGACCAAAATCATACCCGACACCTCTCCACTCTTTATTATTAACCTCAAATGTTATCTTTAAGTTTTTGGTTCCATTTTTTAAAAAACTAAAATTACTAAGATATATATCAGAAAGCAAAAATAGAGGGTAAGGGTTTCCTATACCAAAAGGAGAAAGTAAGCCAAGTTGTTCAAGAAACTCATCCCTTAGATCGTCAGGGGTAATAAGTGCATCTATATTTATTATTTCTTTAATATTCTTCTGGGGATACAGTTTTAAAAACTCTTCATTTAATCTTTCTCTAAATTCTGGGAGATGAGTAGATTCTAACTTTAAACCCACTGCCTGTTCATGTCCCCCAAATGAAATTAATAAATCTTTCATATTTACAAGGAGATCAAAAAGAGATATTCCCGGAACACTCCTTCCCGAACCCTGGGCTATATTACCGCCAACAGAAAAAAGGATCACAGGACGTTGAAACATGCGAGCAAGACGAGAGGCGACTATTCCTATGACACCTATACTCCACCCCACACCTGATAATATAATGACACTCTCCTCACTAAGGTTGTTTTCTTCTATACGCAAAAGTGCTTGTTTAAATATTGCATTTTCTATCTCTCTTCTTTCAAAATTAAAGTTATTTATAAGTTTTGCATACCTCAATACTTCTCCATAGTTTTCTAATAAAAACATTTTTACAGCAGGAGAGGCAGAGGAAATTCTACCTGCTGCATTTATACGGGGTGCAATATTAAATGAAACCTTCTCTTCGTCTATCTTTGCACCGAGTAGATTAGATACAGAAATAAGTGCACGAATTGCGGGCCTTTCAAGCCTATTTATAACTTCTAATCCCTTCTTTACAAAATACCTATTTTCATCTACATATGGTACAATATCGGCAATGGTGCCCAATGCTACAAGATCTAAAAGTTCTTCCGTGCTCTCCTCTTTCTTTATATAATCATAAAGAGCTTGAATAAATTTATAGGCAACTCCTACCCCTGCAAGTTCTCTAAAACCATATCCAGAATCTTTCCTCTTAGGGTCTATCACAGAGATTGCACGGGGTAAATTTTCTGATTGTTCGTGATGATCAATAATAACAACATCTATACCAAGCTCTTTTGCAAGCTCTACCTCTTCTACACTTGTAATCCCACAATCTACGGTTATTACAAGCTTTACCCCTTTTTGGTAGGCTTTAATAAGGATTTGCTTATTTAATCCATATCCTTCTTCAAATCTATTAGGAATATGGTATGCAAGTAAAGCACCTAATCTTTTAAGACCTAAAATAAGCACAGATACAGATGTTATACCATCTACATCATAATCACCATAAATAAGGATCTTCTCATGAGCTTTTATAGCTTCCAATACCCTCTTTACTCCCTTTTCCATATCTGGAAGTAAAAAAGGATCTCTCAATTGAAATTCATTAATATCTAAAAAACTTCTTATCTCCTCTTCTCCTCTTATACCTCTATTTAGAAGAATCTGAACAATTAAAGGATCTATATTCAGTTTTTTTGAAAGAGGACCCCTTATAGGGTCCTCTGGATATATCTTCCAAATCTTTTTCAATTATGCCCTCTTAGGTTTTGTAGCAACTCTTTTTGCACTTGCGCCCTTACTCCAGTCAACAAGTAGAGCACTTGCCACAAATATAGAAGAATAAGTACCTACTATGATACCTATAAAGAGTGCAAGAGCAAAGTCAGAAAGTACCGTACCTCCTAAAAAATAAAGTACTATTACTGGAATTAATGTAGTAAGTGATGTATTTAAAGTTCTACTCAAAGTTTGATTTAAACTAGTATTTACAAGAGATTCTATCTCGGGTCTCTTTGTAAGCTTCAGGTTTTCCCTGATCCTATCAAGGATAACTATCGTATCATTTAAGGAATAACCAATAATAGTAAGAACTGCCGCCACTGTGGGAATGGAAATCTCTCTATGTAACAGAGAAAAGATACCAAGCACTATGAGAGAATCGTGAATAAGAGGAAGTACTGATACAACTGAAAATTTAAAATCGAATCTTATGGCAACATATAACAATATTCCTATTACCGCAAATATAATTGCATATATTGCCAACTTTCTAAGTTCTGCACCTATTGCAGGACCTACCTCTTCTAATCTTAGAAGATTTGCCTTTCCAAACTTGTCTTCAAGAGCCTTTATAATCTTTCTTCTCTCATCAGTAGATATCTTTTTAGTTCTAATAAGGAGTTCATTTCCTGAAAGTTGTTGAATAATACTTGTTCCAAGTTTAAAACTCTTAAGTACATCCCTTGCAACACCTACATCTATAGTTTTTTCAAATTTTAACTGAAAAAGTGTGCCTCCTGCAAAATCTATTCCATAGTTAAATCCTACAAATATTATAGATAAGATGCTTATAAGTAGTAGGATACCAGATACAATATATGCTATCTTTCTGGCACCCATGAAATTTATCTCTTTCTTAACCAGCATATCTTTTATAGAAGCCATTTTAACCTCCTAAATAGAGAGTGACTTAACACTCATAGTTAAGTAATCAAGTATAACCTTTGTCACAACTATAGCAGTAAACATACTTGAAAGTATACCAAGACTCAGCGTAACGGCGAATCCCCTTATAGGTCCTGCACCAAAGAAGAA
>JALVIU010000278.1 GCA_027028665.1 Candidatus Atribacteria bacterium
ATGTATTTATAGATAATAAACTTCTTCCTTACTTCTTAATCTTTACAGCAATTTATGATACCAAAACAACCCTTTATCTTTATCTCTTCTCCTATTTTATAGGTATATCTCTCTATGAAAAAAGAGCTTTCCATCTCCTTCATCTTTTCAGGGGACCTCCCTATATGTTGATTTACCTTAATGATATTTCATAAAAAACAAAAAAGGAGGTATTGGTATGAAAAAGTTAATGTTTCTTTTGATTGGTGCTCTGTTGTTCGTAGGCTTACTTACCGGATGTGATGGGGTTACGACACCGGATACAGTAACTGGTCTTAAGTCATTCCAGGATGATGCAGGATACTTTGATTTACTAGTCCCAAAGGATGTAGAGTTAAATGATAGTAGGGTTACAGAGTCAAGTGTATTTTATTGGCTAAAAGGTATTAAAAACAATGTAATGATGACCCTTGTAAATGTCTCAAAAGATCCTATGTATCAAGGAGTATCTGATTTATCCAGCTTTACTCAAGCCATCCTGGCTGCAGAGCAAAATTTCGTTCAAAATCTCACTATAGTGGAAGATCCTGCAACTTATAAAGATGGAACAAGGTGTAAGGTTACATTTTCTGTAAATGGGGAACAACAGACTACTTATCACTTTGACAAAAAGGTAAGTGATAATGTTTATGTGGATTTAGAAATAAAAATAACTGAATATATTAATGAAAGTACATTTTCTCAAATAGTTGACTCTCTTAAGATACTCAAAACTCCATAGAGTTTTCATCGGGGAGGGGCTTTGCCTAAAAATAAAATGAGAGGTATTGACATGAAAAAGTTAATATTTCTTTTGGTTAGTGCTTTACTATTTGTAGGCTTACTTACAGGATGTAATGGGGTTACAACACCAGGAGGTGATTATGTTTGGAATGAGCCAAATGGCCATTTTAAGGTTACTATTCCAGAAGGATACAGTTATTCGATAGAGATCCCCAATTCTATAAATAATCCAAAAGTAGATGCATATATGTTTACTAAAGATGAAACGGAAGAAGCACTTGTCTTATGGTGGGAAGACAAAACAGTTCATAACATAGATACCCTTAGTGAAAGAGTGCAATATAATATAAATTTTTATATTAATCAATTTGGGGCATCCCAACCTTTAAGTGACCCAGTTTCATATAAAGATGGAATGTATTGGATTCAAAAAAGTGATCAGCTTTCTATAAATATACTCTTTTTCTTAAGACAAGATCCGGATGGTAATTTTGTAGGATATGAATATAGAAGACCTGTTTCTATGGGCGATATTGATAATGTAAATGAAATGCTTAAGTACTTAACTTCCTTTAAATTTTAATAAAACAGGGGAGGGGCTTTTGCCTAAAAATAAAATGAGAGGTATTGACATGAAAAAGTTAATATTTCTTTTGGTTAGTGCTTTATTGTTTGTAGGTTTACTTACTGGATGTAATGGGGTTACGACACCAGAGGCGACACCTCAAAAGGCAGATTTGCAGATAAGTATAACACCCAATCCCGTACCTTATATAGAAAATTGGGGATGGGAAGCAACAATTACAATTTCCGTAAAAAATAATGTTGGAGTTACAATTAATAAAGAGGAAGTGAAAGTTTATGGAGTAAATGATCCAAACTCTGTCGTAACGGAAGCAACTTTAAATACACAACAATTAGAAGATATATTTGGAACAGTATATATATCTCCTAATTCTTCTTTTGATGTAGAATTTTATTGGTCTGATGACTCACCTGCTTCAAAGATCGTCTATACTCTTTACGGAGTAGATGATAATGGCAATAGTATAGAGGCAACTTTAACAGTGAATTTAGAATCTAAAGAATAAGCCTGTTAAAAGATTGGGGAGGGGCTTTTGCCTAAAAATAAAAAGGGAGAGGAAAATGTCTATCCTAAATAAGATCTATATAATTTTATTAATAGTTGGTCTTTTATCTATAGCAGGTTGTGGTATGAATCAGACAACCATACCATCACAGGAGGACCTCACAAAACTAAAGCCAGGAGAGGTCGTAGAACATGCACCTACATCTACAAATCCTTATTATTTTTATACATATTTCCCACAAAGTGCATTAGGAAAAAAGGATATTACACTTCTTGTATGGGGGCATGGAAGCGGAGATAAAGACTGGGAAGGGAGTATGGATTCTTACAAAGAAGGAGCTTCTAAAACGCTAAAAAATTTGAAATACTATTTTGAAAAATACAAACTCCCTGGACTTATAGTGGCAGTGCCAAATTCCTTTGGGGTAGAATCCCATAAGCTTACCCAGCAAACCTTTACCACTACAAATGAACTTTTTAGAAGGCCAGACCTAAAGGTAGTTGATGCCATCTGGAATCAATATATCCCATTCCTTCGGAGTTTAGGATTTAATGTGGATGAAAATATTTATATGATGGGATTTTCAGGACCTGGCATATTTTCTTACAGATTTTCCATCATTCATCCAGAACATATAAAAGCTGTCTGGATGGGTGGAGGAACTGTATTTCCATTAGTTGTAAATTCATGTGAAGGTACAACTATAGATTGGCCTGCTGGAATAAATAATTTTAAACAACTAACAGGGAAAGATTTTGACTTTGAGGCATTTAAAAAGATCTACTTTTATATAGAAAGAGGTGAGCTTGATACAAATAGCATTAATACCCTTGGATATCTTACTCAGGATCAATTAAATTTTATAAATAAATATTTTGGAAAAACAGAAAATGAAATAGACAAAAATGCCACAAATTGCTTGAAGACTTTAGGTATAAATATATCTTATCATGAATATCCCGGACTTATCCATGAAGTTTCAAGCCAGATGTGGGAAGATGCATTTGCCTTCCTAACAAATCACTAATGGAGGGATATGATGAAGAGATTAGTATATTTTTATCTTATACTTATATTGTCAGGTATGGCCATATTATCTATGGGATGTGCAGGGGGGATTACAACACCTGGGACAGGTGGAGGGACAGGTAGTGCCTATACATCGTATCCTATGGATATAAGCTATGCCAAAAACTATATATTTCCTACAGATTATGGTGTAATGATAGTACCAGATATTCCAGATGGGGTAGATAAGATAAATTATTATGATACATCTACTGATACACTTATCGGTTCATCTTCTAAGGATAAAGAGGTAATAAAGTACAATACAACAGATGATGAGGTAAGGATAAAACTTGTGCCTGTAATAAATGGAGAAGAAAAGGAAGAATATGCCTTAATCTCAAAGGTAAAGAGAAACCAATCAGAAGGTATTATATATAATTTAAGATTT
>JALVIU010000279.1 GCA_027028665.1 Candidatus Atribacteria bacterium
ATTATGCCAGGAGATAGAGTTATTGCTCTTAAATTTTGGTATTATTTTGTCCCTATTAAAAGGGGCGATATAGTTGTTTTTAAATCTCCAGAAGAACCAAAGATTTTGGTAAAGAGGGTAGTGGGTTTACCAGGAGACAGCATAGTCATAAAGGATGGTAAGATCTATGTAAATGGTAAACTATGGGATGATAAGAGGATAAAAAATGTAAGATATTATGCTATAGGTCCTTATGGGGTAGGAGAGCAAAAGATCCCACCAGGTAAGTACTATATGCTTGGGGATAATAGTGAGAATAGTGATGATAGTAGATTCTGGGGATTTGCGCCAAGGAAGAATATTATGGGTAAAGTAGTTCTTACCTATTGGCCTATTACTCATATAAAGGTATTATTTTAGAAGTTGAACGACATCTTAAAATATGAGAAGCGTCTATGGGATGCAGGTTATAAAAATGTAATGGGCATAGACGAGGCAGGGAGAGGTGCCTTGTCTGGCCCATTAGTTGTTGCAGGGGTAATTTACGAAAAGGGCAAGATAGTAGAGGATGCACGTGACTCCAAGCTTCTCTCTCCCGCTCGACGCGAAGAGCTATATTCTAAAATTTTAAAGACTGCAAAAAAGGTAGTACTTTCCATTATACCACCTTTTATTATTGATAATATTAATATATATAATGCTACACTTTATGGTGCTATGAGACTTGTAGAAATGGGAGATAGTGCGGATTATTTATTACTCGATGCCTTTTTGTTAAAGGGGCTTCCTATTCCTCAAATAAAGCTTATAAAAGGAGAGAGAAAGAGCATATCTATTGCATCTGCATCTATAATAGCCAAGGTTTCAAGAGATAAGATAATGCAGAAACTTCATAAATTTTATCCTGATTACAGATGGAATATGAATAAGGGATATCCTACGAAAGAGCATATATCAGCAATTTTTGAATATGGAATTACACCACTTCATAGAAAAAGTTATGGACCATGCAAAACCTGAGAGAAGTTGGAAAGTCATGGGAAAAGCGAGCAAAAAGGTTTTTGATCAAAAAGGGATACAAGATACGCACTACAAACTTTAATACCCCTTTTGGAGAAATAGATATAATTGCAGAAATAAAAGATACTATAGTCTTTATAGAGGTGAAGTTTCGCACATCTTCCAGATATGGCGAACCAGAGGAAGCAATTACCCCTTATAAAAAGATGCATATGGTAAGGGCTGCACTCTTTTATCTTAAAAGATATGGGAAAAATAAGTACTTCCGCTTCGATGTTATAACCATGACGCCATCATATATTAATCACTATGAAAATGCCTTTGAAGCAGAAGAAGGATTTATTTTTTAGATTTTTCCTCTATCTTTTTCTTAAGTAGAGGAAGTTTTTCTTTCATCAAATCTTCTCCAAGTTTTATAAGTTTTATTCGTTCCTCTTTACTTATATTGTAACTTAAACTCTTTACCTTGAGCTTCGGTGCAAGAAGGATATCTGCCCCTTTTACAGATTCTTTTGTTTTATCCTCCACCATAATAAACATAGACCTTTCGATAATAGATACTACGTTATCAATTGATATCTCTTTATTATCAGAGATCCCCCTTAAGGCTATGGCTATTACGATATCTGCTCCCATATCTCTTACTATATCTACAGGAACAGGATCCTTTATTCCACCATCCACAAGATACATATTTCCATAGCGTAGAGGAGTAAAAAAACCAGGAACACAAATACTTCCCGCAATTGCATTTGAAAGACGACCATCCCCGATTACTACCTTTTTTCCACTTATGAGATCTGTAGCTATTGCCTTATAGGGTATAGATAAATCATATTTTATGCTTGCTCTATTTGTAATCTCATCAATGTTGTCCCTTATCTTTTCAGAGCTTATAAGTCCACTTAATAGAGAGAGCTTTGACTTTTTATTCAGCAGGTCAAAATAGAGGGTAAGGTATGCATTATCCCCAAATTTTTTGAGCTTTAAATTATTTGACCCTACTTTCATAAACTCATCGAAATCGAGATTTAACATAAAGTCCTCTACTTTGTCTATATTATTCCAAAAAGCATAAAGTCCTCCTACCATACTTCCTATACTTGTGCCTGCAATATAATTTATATGATACCCATTTTCTAAAAGAACTTTTATTGCTCCTACATGAACGAGCCCTCTTATCCCCCCCTCACCTAAGGCAAGTCCTATAGTAGGCCTGTCAAGCTTTCCTACGAGGGCATATCCTACTGAAGTAATAAAAAACATAGTTAATACTATAAAGATAAAAACTTTAAGATTTTTCATGTTTCTTCTCCTTAAGCCATTCGGCAATGATTTCCCTGTTTGTCCTGAATGCAATTTTTTCCATAGAGGGAAGCTCATCTGGGGCAAAAAACCTTGCATAGGCTGCATCATCTCCAGCCTTTAAATCATTTACATCCCCTATAATTTTCACCTTGTAGGCTATGAGAATTCCTGGTCCTCTAATATCATTTAGGTATGGATAGACCCCAAGTAATTTTTCTATTTGTACCTCTAAATTTGTCTCTTCTTTGCATTCTCGAATGGCAGCCTCTTCTGGTCCTTCATCAAACTCTACAAATCCTCCAGGGAGACACCATTTCCCCTTGAAGGGGAGAATCCCTCTTTTTACAAGCAGTATTTTACCTTCGTGTTCTACTACTACACTTGCTCCTACTTTAGGATCTCTGAAGAATACAAACCCACAGGCAGGACAATATTTTCTTTTTCTTCCATGAATTGTCTTTTCCTCTAATTGGTGGCCACATCTTGGACAAAATCTTATCTCTTCATCTTTTAATGCCATACTCATATTTACTATTATAATACAATTAGTATAATAGTACAAATTTTTATTTTGAATGGAGTGATAAATAAATGATTGTTTTATAAGTAAAACAATCATTTATTTATTTTTTTAGTAAAAAATAATCAAAAAATGATTGACATTGATTATTTATAATGATATAATACGCAAAGGAGGTCAAGAAGTGAATAAGAGAGAGCGATTCCAAAAAATTATGAATATCTTAAGTCAAAAGGGAAATGCATCAACTACATACCTTGCATCTTTGCTCGGGGTCTCGGAATCCACCATCAGAAGAGATCTTAATGAAATTGCAAAGACCAATGAAATGGTAGAAAGGGTACATGGAGGATTAATGCTCAAATCAGATAAGGTCGGAACCGAGCTGATGTTTGATCTAAAACTTGATAAGAATATTGACCAAAAAAGAAAGATTGCGAAAAAGGCATTAGAGTTTGTAGAAGACGGAG
>JALVIU010000280.1 GCA_027028665.1 Candidatus Atribacteria bacterium
CATGAACCATATAGAACGCGATGTACCTTTCTTTTATTTTTCACAGGATAAAATAAAAGAATTCCTAAGAAATAGTCCTGTAAGATGTATTGCAGAGTTTTTACATATCTCAGCAGAGATGGAAAACAAACCGTGGCAAGACCTTATCTTGCCTTATCTTGGAGAAATCAATATAGAAGATGAGGACCTTGATGATATTCTCATCTTCTTTGAAGACCTATTAAATGTCTATGGTTTATACATAGGAAAGCCAAAGGAGATAAAAGAGGTATTTGCACCCATTATTCTGGATAGGTTGAGAGATGAGAAAAATATACCTTTTACTCAGCTTATAAGGGGTATTTCTCTACTTTCAGAAGTTTACTATGGGGTTGAGTTTATAGATAAAGTATCTATATGGACAAGGTTTGACAAAAAATGGCCTTCTTATGAGGTAGCATATCTTATCATGTCTCTTATAGATATAGGGTATCCCCTTGACAAGATCCCGATTAATACACTTCTTCACTATCTGAACTATCATGATATGTTTGGCAATTTTCTTTATTATACCGATGAACTTTTGCCTGAGCTGGATAGATATGAGAAAAGATATATATCATTTTTGAAGACCCTGGTATATCTCTACGGGGAAGAAAGAGTACTAAAAGATCTATCTCTTTTACCCCCTGATAAGTTCTTACCTATTCTTTCATATATAAGAAATACCATTGATGCGTTAACTGATCTTACACAACACCCCAATTTCCTGGCAAAAATACTTGATTCTTTCAGTCAAATCTCAGAGCTGGAAGAACTTTTATCTATCTTGAATAAAGAGGAAAAAGATCTATTTATGCATATATTGAGCAAAGAAAAAATGAAGAAACTTATGCTTAGGACAAACGATCTTGGTGATGTTAATGAGTTTTTAAGATTTATCCTGAATAATAAACATGAGGATAAATTTTATACCTATTTGTTTGAGATCTTTGACACCTTTACAAAAGAGGATATGGAGATGATCTTATCCTCAGAGAATAATGTTAAAGAGATTGGTAAATTTTTATACTTGTTTGAAAAACTACAGAATCTGCGAGGGGAAAACCTACAAAAGCGATTTCCCAGTAAACTTATTAGAGAAAAATTATATCTTACTCCTAATTTAGAGGTCCTTGGGAATACACTTATAATTCTTTCTTCTTTAGGTGTTTTAAGCTATATAATAGATAAAGAATTCTTAAAAGAGTTGTTTCTAAGAGAAAAGACAGTGCTTCAGATGGACTGGAAAAAAAGGCCATATATGAAAAGATTACTTTCGGGAAAAAAGAGAGAATTATTAAAAAATTATAAACCACTACATGCGTCTTTTATTGAATTTTATAAAAAACTCGGGCTATTAAGGCCAAAGTATACTGACTGGGTAAAAGAGTTTTCTGAAAAAGAGATAGAGAAAATTATCGAAAAAAGAAGAGCAGGTTTTGTACTTGCATTTTTAGAATTACTATATTACGATGGGTATCCATCCTATAAATTACAAAAAATAGATCCCAATGTATTTATAACATCTCTTATAGAAAAAGATGTGTATATATTATTACACCCTCTTTTTGAAAAAAGGACATTACTTGATGTCTTGATACGCCTGGGTTACCCCATGGAGTGGATGTTAAACCTTGAAATAGATAAACTTGTAGATATTATCATAAGTGCAGATGACCTTGAAGATCTTGACTTATTTCTCCTCAAACTAAGGGATATAGGATTATCCAGAAAGAGGATAGAAGGGATATTTTACAATGAAAAAATGAAAAATTATATAAAACAACAATACGGTAATGCTCGTACACTCTCTGCACTTTCTATTATACAGGCCCTTTTGACTGCAGAGATTCCAATTCCTCCATATCTGAAAAAATACGTATTAGACAAAGAATTATTAAAAGAAATATATTCAAGGGATATAGAGAAAGTGTTTTTAAAGAATTTTTCTATTTTAAACCCTGCAGTTCCTTCATTTTTAGATGGGGATAATTTCTTAGAAGCTCTTATAAGAGATAAAGGTGAGTATATGGCTACCTACTATTATAGAGACTTTGTAAAGCTTGCATGTTATCTTGGTCGGCCAGAATATGAAATAGAGGTAAGAAAACGCTATTTATCTGCATATTCAATCCCATGGAATTTATATAAGATGGAATAAAGCACTATGTGAATTTCCCCCCTTTTTTAAGCTTATAGATTAACTTAAACGATTTTAAGAATGATAAAAGGGTCCTGAGGCCAAAAGCCACTCAGGACCCTTTTTGGGGAGAGATGAGGTTGAGGCGTTAGCTTTCTTTGTACAATGTGTTTACAACCTCACCATCGGGAGAAATGATATCTACCTTAAGGGGCATCTTCCCTACAGAGTGAGTAGCACAGGAAAGACATGGATCATATGCCCTTATGGCTACCTCTATTCTATTTAACATACCCTCTTTTATATTTTCACCTTTTATATATCTTTTTGCAACCTGGGTTACTGCCTGATTTATTGCATTATTATTATTCACTGTGGCAACTATGAGGTTTACTTTTGTGATCTGTCCCCTTTCATTTACCTCATAGTGATGGATCAAGGTACCACGTGGGGCCTCAAGCACACCTATGCCGTAAGGATTATAATGTGTACTTATGGCCCTTAGTTCTTTTCTGTCTATATCTGGATCATACATGAGTTCTTTTATCTTTTCTGCACAGTATAGCACTTCAATCATACGGGCGTAGTGATAGTATAAGGTACCATCTATTATGCCATTTATGCCCCTTTGTTTTAATTGTCGAAATTCTTCATCCGCAAGAGGGGTCCCCATTTTATCTATTACATTGAATCTTCCAAGAGGCCCTACCCTGTAACATCCCTTTGGATAGCCAAAATCTTTATAGTATGGAAATTTCATATATGACCATTCCTCTACCCATTCAGAGATCTTAGAAAGATATTCATCCTTTGAAAATTCATCTACTATCCTTCCTCTATTGTCCCTCAGCCTTATTTTTCCATCATATAGGTTTATACTCCCATCCTCATTTACAAGACCCATATACATACTGGGGAATTTTCCAAATGCAGAAAGTTCTCCATTATCTTTTTCAAATATCCCCTTTACTACATCTACCCCTGCTTTTGCATCTTCTATTACACTATCTATGTTTGAAAGTATATATTCCTTCCCCTCTTTTGATAAACCATTACTTACACCACCAGGAATGGCAAACCGTGGATGAACCTTTTTTCCACCAAGTATCTCTATAATCCTTTGTCCGAAGCT
>JALVIU010000281.1 GCA_027028665.1 Candidatus Atribacteria bacterium
TTTATCCTGGAGGAGGAGAAATTGCTTTTACTCCACGTGCAAAAAAAGTATTAGAATATGCATTGGATGAGGCAAGGCGTCTTCAGCATAATTATGTGGGTACAGAGCATATTCTCCTTGGTCTAATCAGAGAAAAAGGTGGAGTTGCAGCACATATTTTAAGTGCTATGGGTGTAGATATAGATACAGCGAGAATTCAGCTTATACAGCTTTTTTCTGGTGAAGGCATGGGATTTGTGCATGTAATGAGTTCTACTGGGTCTACACAACCTATAAATACCGATCAAGAAAGAACGCCTGTGCTTAATGGTTTTGCCATTGATATAACAGAACTTGCAAGAGAAGGAAAGTTGGACCCTATTATTGGTCGAGAAAAAGAGACTCAACGTATCATTCAGATACTTTCTCGTAGAACAAAAAATAATCCAGTTTTAGTAGGAGAAGCAGGTGTAGGTAAAACAGCTATTATTGAAGGTCTTGCTCAAAAGATTATAAAGGGTGAGGTTCCGGATATCCTGAAAGATAAGCGCCTTGTTTCTTTAGATCTTGCATCTATGGTTGCAGGAACAAAATATAGGGGAGAATTTGAAAAGAGAATAAAGAAAATATTAGAAGAAATAAAAAAGTCGAAAAATATAATATTATTTATAGATGAGATACATACACTGATAGGGGCAGGTAGTGCAGAGGGCACATTAGATGCTGCAAATATTTTGAAACCTGCACTTGCAAGGAGCGAAATCCAGGCAATTGGAGCAACTACATATGATGAATATAGGAAATATATAGAGAGAGATTCTGCACTTGAGAGAAGATTTCAACCTATATATGTAGAAGAGCCTTCTTTAGAAGATACTATTAAAATATTGAAAGGTTTAAAGGGACGTTATGAGGAATTTCATAAAGTAGAGATTTTAGATTCTGCCATTTATGCAGCCTCCAGACTTGCATCTCAATATATTATCGGAAGGTATCTTCCAGATAAGGCTATAGATATAATAGATGAAGCATCTGCTCGCGTGAAGATTGATAATATAGAAACTTCTCCTAAGATCTTAGACTTAGAGGAGAAGTTGAGAAAGATTAAAAATAAAAAGGAAGATGCTATAAAGTATCAAAATTTTGAAGAAGCAGCTATTTATCGGGATGAAGAAGAAAAGCTTATTATAGAGCTTACAAGAACAAAGGAAGAACGTTTAGCTGATGCAGATAAATATAAACCTGTAGTATCAGAAGAAGATGTGGCAAAAGTAGTTTCTTCTTGGACTGGTATACCACTTTCAAGGTTAGCTGAGGAAGAGACACAAAAACTTTTAAAGATGGAAGAATATCTTCATAAGCAGATAGTGGGCCAAGATGAAGCGATAAAAGCTATCTCCAAGGCGATACGCCGTGCCCGTGCAGGGCTTAGAGACCCGAAGAGGCCTATAGGATCTTTTATTTTTCTTGGTCCTACAGGAGTAGGAAAAACCGCTTTAAGTAAAGCAATCGCAGAATTTTTATTTGGCAATGAAGAAGCATTAGTGAAAATAGATATGTCAGAATATATGGAGAAACATTCTGTCTCTCGATTAATAGGTTCTCCTCCTGGTTATGTAGGTTATGAAGATGGGGGACAATTATCTGAAAGAATAAGAAAAAGACCATACTCTGTAGTTTTATTGGATGAAATAGAAAAGGCTCATCCTGATGTTTTTAATCTTTTACTTCAAATATTAGAAGATGGTAGACTCACAGACTCTCGTGGTAGAAAAGTGAATTTTAAAAATACTATTCTTATAATGACTTCAAATCTGGGTATAAAATATCTTCAGCACAATACATTTGTAGGCTTCAAAAAAGCCTTATCTGAAGGTGGAGAGTTTTCTTATAATGATATGAAAAAAAGGGTTACAGATGAGATTAAAAAACTATTTAGGCCAGAATTTTTAAATCGTATTGATGAGGTAATTATATTCAAACCCTTAACTAAAGAAGAGATAGGACAAATAATGGAGATTATGTTAAGAGATATTAAAGAAAGACTTGCTCATCAGGGAATTATTGACCTTATAATTACTGAAGAGCTAAGAAAATTTTTAATAGATAAGGGATATAATCCTTTATATGGTGCTAGACCTTTGCGGAGAGTTTTAGAAAGATATATAGAAGATCCTATTGCAGAACAAATTCTGAAGGGAGAAATTGGAGAAGGAGATATTGTAATAGGAGAGATAAAGGATAAGAAGCCTGTATTTATGAAAAAGGAGCTTTCTTCTATTAGTGTCTAAAAAACATACTATATATAGATGCCAAAATTGCGGATATATATCTTATAAATGGTTGGGAAAATGTCCTGCTTGCGGAGAATGGAATACATTTGTAGAAGAGAGGGAAGAGGTTGTTCACCCTTCCAGACTGGTAAATAAAGAGCAAAACAAGATCCTTCCAATAAATGAAGTAGATATAAAAGATGAAGAAAGAATACCTACAGGTTATAGTGAATTTGATAGGGTTTTAGGTGGTGGGGTTGTTCCTGGTTCCCTAATTCTTCTGGGCGGAAGCCCTGGTATTGGAAAATCCACATTGCTTCTTCAGACTGCAAATTATATCTCTACTTATGAAGGAAAGGTTTTATACATATCTGGTGAAGAATCTCAGAACCAAATAAAAAGAAGAGCAAATCGTATAGGTACATATAGTAATAATCTTTATCTATTTTCTGAAACGAATATAAACTTTATAAGAGAGGCTATTTTAAATATATCTCCTCAAGTAGCTATAATAGATTCTATCCAAACCCTTTACTCTCCAGAGTTAGAAAGTGCTCCAGGAAGTGTAGCTCAGGTTAGAGAGTGTGCGAATATTCTTATGATTATTGCTAAAAATTATAATATTTCTATTTTTATAATAGGTCATATTACTAAAAGTGGAAATATAGCAGGTCCTAAAGCATTAGAACATATAGTAGATACGGTGCTTTACTTTGAAGGTGAAAGTTATTATTCATATAGAATATTAAGGGCTATAAAAAATAGATTTGGTTCTACAAATGAAATAGGGGTATTCGAGATGAGAGGAGATGGATTAGAGGAAGTAAAAGATCCCTCAAGCATTTTTTTGAGTGGGAAGCCAGAAGAGCTTTCAGGATCAATTATTGTAGCAAGTATAGAAGGAACAAGACCTATACTTCTTGAAGTTCAGGCCCTTGTAAGTTACACAAATTTTTCTACTCCAAGGAGGATGTCTATAGGATTTGATCTTAATAGATTACTACTTATATCTGCTGTGTTAGAAAAGAAATTAGATATACCTCTTAATAATTATGACATTTATGTAAATATTGTAGGAGGACTCAAGGTTTCAGATCCTGCACTTGATTTGGGAGTAGCTGTGGCTATTGCCTCAAGTTATCATGATGTCCCTATACACTCTAAGACTTTAGTAATAGGAGAATTAGGTCTTACAGGCGAAGTAAGAAGTGTGCAGGGAATAGAAAAACGAATAAAAGAAGCAGAAAAACTGGGATACGAGCAGATAATAATACCCTATTATAATCTAACCGAAGACTTAAGTAAAAATTCAAAGATTATTGGAGTGGAGACTTTGAAAGAAGTATTTAGATTGATGTCATTAGAGTAAGGAATAATTATACAAAAGGGCAAAAATAAGCTTGACCTTTTTTAGAAGTTATTATATAATTAAACAGAAATAAATTGTAAAAAACATATAAAGAAGGGAGGGATAATTGATGGCTGAAGTCGTAGTAAAAGAAAATGAACCTTTTGATCAGGCCCTAAAAAGATTCAAAAGAAAATTTCAGCAAAGCGGTATACTTGCTGAAATAAAGAAGCACGAATATTATGAAAAACCAAGTGAAAGAAGAAAAAAGAAAGCAAGAGCGGCTAAGAAAAAAAGGAATAGAAGAGGTTAATATGTCTATAGAGGGAAAGATTGATAATGATTTAAAAAAAGCCCTCAAAAAAAGGGAGAAGGTAAGACTTTCTACGCTTAGAATGTTGAAATCTCAATTAAAAAATGAGGCGATTGAGAAAAGAGATAAGCTTACAGAGGAAGAAGAGTTCAAAGTAATAGGCTCTTATCTTAAGAAATTGAAGGATTCTTTAGAAACGTATGAAAAATCAGGTAGAAAAGATCTGGTTAAGCAGTTAGAAGAAGAAATAAGTATTGTAGAGGCTTATCTTCCTCCCTCGTTAACCTCTCAAGAATTAAGAGTAATAATAGAGGAAGTTGTAGCTGAAGTAGGAAAGGATAAGAAAAATATGGGTAAAATAATGAAAGAAGTAATGGGTAAAGTAGGCTCTCGTGCAGATGGAAGAAGGGTAAAAGAGATTGTTGATGAAATTTTACAGAATTAATCTTTATCCTCAATTTTTTATTTTCCCTCTATTTATCTTCTATAATTTCATCAAGGAGGTAGACCAAAGATAAAGAAAATAGAGATAAATTCAGTAGGTAGTGACGAATTAAGAGAAATTTCAGGAAAATGGGATGAAAATCTAAAATTAATTGAAGAAGAATTTGAAGTAAAGATAAGAATAAAAGATGGAAGTTTTATTATCTTTGGGAAAAATCACCTTACAGATCAGGCTGCAGAATTAATTACAGAGTTATTAAATACAGTGAGAAAAGGAAAGTCAGTTTCTTTTTCTCTTATAAAGTATGGATCTGCCCTACTTAAATCCGGAAGTCATTTTAATCATGAAACCTACTCAGATATTATTCAAATTACCAGAAAGGGAAAGGAGATAAGGGCAAAGACTCCTGGACAGCAACGATTTGTAGATGCAGTGAAAAAGAATGATATAGTTTTTGTCATAGGGCCTGCAGGTACAGGGAAAACATATCTTGCTACAGCAATGGCCGTAGCCTATTTTAAAGAAAAAAAAGTTTCAAGGATTATTTTAGTACGTCCTGCAGTAGAAGCAGGAGAAAATCTAGGATTTTTACCAGGTGATCTTTTGGAAAAAGTTTCTCCTTATCTTAGACCCCTCTATGATGTTCTATTTGAATTGATAGGTATAGATAAATTTGAAGGATATCTTGAAAAGGGTTTGATAGAAGTTGCTCCTCTTGCATATATGCGAGGAAGAACCTTAAATGATTCTTTTATTATATTAGATGAGGCACAAAACACTACTCCAGAGCAGATGAAAATGTTTCTTACACGATTTGGTTTTGGTTCAAAAATTATAGTCACTGGAGACATTACTCAGATTGATCTTCCAGGTGGAAAGGCTTCAGGACTTGTAAAAATTCAAGAGATTTTAAAAAATATCGAAGGAATATCTTTTATATATCTTAATGAAACAGATGTAGTAAGGCATAAATTAGTTAAAAAGATTATAAAGGCTTACGAGATCTACGAAAATCCTCAAAATGAGTAAACTTAAGATAAAAAAGGAAAATATCAAGCTCTATTTCAGTTTTTTAATCTCCTATATTATTATAGCCACTCTGTTGAGCTTTTCTTATTATAATGAATATACCTTCTGGAAATCCGGAGACATAACACCGAACGATATTGTTTCATCAAGTTTTCTACAAATGAAAGATTCTTGGAAGAGTTCACAGATAGGAGTAGGAAAAGATATATTAAACGCAAAAAACAAGAGTTTTGAAGACTTTTTGAATACTATAGATGAATATTTTTCTTCTTTAAAGCTTGATCCGTCGCAGCACATTTTTCCAGAGGAGAAGATAGATGAAATCAGACTTATAGTGAATGAACTTTTACTTACCGCCTTTAATAAGACGAAAAATTCAAAAAGTCTAAGAGATATTTTTAATTATTTTTATAATGATTTAGAATTAGTAAATGGACTTTCTTCCGAGGAAAAAGATAAAATAAAAAAGATTATAGTAAAGTTGTCAAGCAAATTTTATCTCCAGAAAAAGCTCAAGTTTATCTCATCTACATTTACACCACGGAAGTCCTCTATTAAGCCAGGCGAGATCGTTATAAAAAGTGGTACAAAGCTTACGAATAAAGATTTAAAATTGTTGCGAAAATTACATGTAAAGAAGAAAAACATTCCTATTTTTAATTTTGTATCCCTTTTTCTTCTTTCATTTATTATATATTTACTTTTCTTTTTTTATTTTCTTTTATTTGCAAAAGAATTTTTAAAGAATCTTAAAAAAGTTTATTTACTATTAACTATTTTGATATTCGGTGTTTTATTGGGAGTAGTTATATTGCCTACTTATTTTTATATATTCCCCATACCTTTTTTTGCTATAATTATAGCTATATCAATAAATTTAAACATTGGGATTGCTTATGTATTTACTCTAACCCTTTTGCTTTCTTTTATTATTGGTGGTAAAATATTTTATTTTATGACTATTATGATGTTGTCTGGGATTACTTCTGTATTTTTGGTAAATAATCCTAAAGGGAGGTCTGTTTTTACAAAAACAGGTGTAGTCGTAGGCACCTTAAATTTTTTTCTTATAATCTTTTTAGACATCTATAAATTTAATTTTTCTATAGCTACTGCAAAAATTGCTCTTTTAGGATTTTTTACAGGCTTTTTTTCTCCTATTATGGTTTTAGGAATACTTCCTATAATTGAGGATATCTTTACCATTTCTACTTCTATAAAACTACTTGAACTATCTGATCCCTCTCACCCTCTTCTTAAGAGACTATTAGATGAGGCACCAGGTACATATCAACATAGTGCTATAGTTTCTAATTTAGCAGTAGCAGCGGCCTCTACTATAGGTGCTGACCCCCTTCTTGCGAGAGCTGGCGGATTCTATCATGATATAGGAAAGTTGAAAAGGCCTTATTTATTTATAGAGAATCAGATGTCAAATAAAAATATACATGATGAAATTCAGCCTACTTTGAGTACACTCGCTATAATCTCACACGTCAAAGATGGGGTAGAATTAGCAAAAAGGTATAATCTTCCAGAAGAAGTTATAAATATAATAAGAGAACATCATGGTACAAGTCTTGTATCATATTTTTATTTTCAGGCAATTAAGAAGCCTTCTAAAAAGGATGAACTGTCTGAAGAGGATTTTAGATATCCTGGACCGAAACCACAATCTAAAGAAGCAGCAATAGTTATGTTGGCAGATGCGGTAGAGGCAGCATCGAGAACTCTTACAAATCCTACTGCTACAAAGATAAGAAATTTTATCAAGTCGATTATTCAAAAGATTGTAGATGATGGGCAACTGGAGGAAAGTCCTTTGACTTTTAGGGACATAAATCTAATTGAAGAGACATTTGAGAAATTTCTCCTTTCTCTTTTTCATACCAGAATTGAATATCCAAAAATAAAACAGAAGGAGTAAAAATATGGAAGTAGAAATAATAAATAAAATGGACTCAGGGCTACCTATTGATTGTATAAGATGGTTTGTAACTCTTTTGTTGGAGAGAGAAGATACTGATGAAGAGACTGAGATATCCATTTTATTCACAGATAATGAAAATATAAGAATTCTTAACACTGCCTATAGAAAGAAAAATAAACCTACGAATGTATTATCTTTTAGTATGAGAGAGGGTACTCCTGTACCTTTTAATAATATATTAGGAGATATTGTAATTTCTGTAGAATATGCTAAAGAGGAGGCTAAAGACTTAGAGATAGATATGCGAGACAGGATTATTCAATTAGTCATTCATGGGACTTTACATTTGTTGGGTTATGATCATATAAAAGATGAAGACTATGCAAAAATGAAAGAAAGAGAAGATACATATTTTGAACTTTGGCTAAAGGAGAAAGATAAATGTATGAAAATGAGAAGTTAGATATTCTCATGGCTTTGAGAAACGGTCTTTCTCATCATTTTAATATACTTGAAGATCACAAATTTTATATATATGGATTTGATATAGTAGCGAAAGCCATACTTGAGAACTATAGAACAATTTTTGGGGCAATAAAATTTGATAGATTTTATAGTTTTGAATTTGCTCTTGTAAAATTTTTGGGTAGGTATAATTTAGCAGAAATCGAGAAATATATAGAGCTGGTAAAAGATAAATATTTTGAACTTTTTACTCCTTCTTCAGACGTTATGGGTACAATGATTACTTTTATTTTTATAGCACCGGGGATAGATAAAAGAGGTATATCATTTTTGGATAGATTTCGTTATCAGAAGAGTTTCTTGTTGGGGCTAAAAGGAAAATATGAAATGAGAATAATTTTTTTTGACAGAAAGAATAAAATTATATATACTAATAAAAATGCAAAAGTACTCAAGAATTACTACGAGAAATTATTAAAAGAAAGGAGGTGAAGATAAGAAGGATTTTACTTATTATAGTATTACAAAGTTTTTATAAAAAAAGGGGGTGACATTAACATGTCTACAGCAACACTTTTGTTAACTGGAGTAATTGCCTTTATCTTAGGCTACATTTTTTATGGTGGATATGTAGCACGACTTGTTAATCTTGATCCAAATAAAAAGACACCAGCTCATACATTGACAGATGGGGTTGACTATGTACCTGCTAAAGCACCAGTATTGTTGGGACACCATTTTGCCTCTATCGCAGGAGGAGGTCCTATAGTAGGCCCTATTAAGGGGGCCATGTTTGGCTGGCTACCTGCTGCAATTTGGATTGTTTTAGGCTCTATATTTATAGGTGGAGTCCATGACTTTATGTCTCTTATATCTTCTGTAAGACACGAGGGGAAATCTATAGGTGAAGTTATTAATGAGCATATAGGAAAATCTGCAAAAACCTACTTCCTTATATTTGTATGGGCAGCATTAGTATTGGTAATTGCTGTATTTGCTATTCTTGTTGCAAAAACCTTTGCTGCTGTTCCAGCTGCGGCTACAGCATCTATTTTATTTATGATAATAGCTTTATTTATGGGCTATTTCTTATATCAAAAGGGTGCCTCATTAGGTATGGTAACTGTAATTGCGGTAATTTTACTATTCTTATCTATATGGATAGGAATAAAAGCACCTCTTCATATTGGAGTACAACCATGGATCTGGATTTTGATAGTATATATTGTTATTGCATCAGTTACCCCAGTTTGGGTACTTTTGCAACCAAGAGATTATTTAAATTCCTTTTTACTTTATACAGCCCTTTTGGGAGGATTCATAGGGATTTTGGTAGGACATCCTGCTATCTCTTATCCAGCATATATAGGCTTTAATATAAAAGGTTCTATGCTATTTCCATTACTTTTTGTTATAATTGCATGTGGTGCTATATCTGGGTTCCATTCTCTTGTGGCCTCTGGCACCACATCTAAGCAGTTGGATAAAGAAACAGATGCAAAGATGATCGGTTATGGAGGCATGCTTATTGAGGGAGTATTAGCACTCATAGCCACAGCCACAGTTGCTGTTCTTACAAAAGAGGCTTATGCGCAAACTTTAGGTAGTGGCGGTCCTGTAGCCCTCTTTGCAAAGGGACTTGGACAATTTTTGGGCTATCTTGG
>JALVIU010000282.1 GCA_027028665.1 Candidatus Atribacteria bacterium
TCAAAAGGAAATTCGCCTAAATTATTTATTCTTTCCCCCCTTCCATAAACGTATTTCAATCCTCCGTATACAAAAAATACTACATCCATACCTATATTTTCTGCTACTTCCGCAAGCTCTTCCTTATTAAGATCTAATTCATAAAGTTCATTGAGAGCTATAAGGGTGGCTGCTGCATTAGAAGAACCCCCACCTAATCCTGCGGAAATGGGGATATGTTTATCTATTTCGATCCTTAGGCCAAATTCCTTTTCAGCATAAAGGGCAAGCTGGTTGTATGCCTTGTATATAAGATTTCTTCTATCTATGGGTAGATATTGATGATCAGATATGATTTCTATACCTTTTTTTATCCTTTTAAATCTTAAAACATCATATATATCTATAGTTTGTATAATAGATTCAATATTGTGATAGCCATCCTTTCTTCTGTTCTTTATGTCCAATGTAAAGTTTATTTTACCATAAGATTTTATCTCTAAGTCCATGTCTCTTCTTCCTTTATAATTATTTCTGCAAGTCTAAGATCAAAAGGGGTAGTAATTTTAATATTACTTGCCTCACCCCATATTACTTTTATTTTATGTCCCATCTTTTCTACTAAAGAGGCCTCATCTGTATTTTTGAAACCCTCCTTTACACCTAATTTCTCATAAGCTTCTTTTATTATTTCTGTTTTAAATACCTGAGGTGTTTGAACTCTCACATATTTCTCCCTGGGAAGGGTTCCTTTTATATAGTTATTTCCATCTATTTCTTTTAAAGTATCAAAGAGAGGTATAGCAAGGATTGATGCACCGGTATCATAAGCACCTTTAATTACCTCTTCTATTTTTTCTTTTGATACAAATGGTCTTGCTCCATCATGAATGCTTACAAATTTTGTTTCTCTGGGTATCTCTTTTAGTCCTTTATATACTGACTCTCCTCTAGTCTTTCCTCCTACTATAATTTTTTTTAGTTTTTTTATCCCGAAATTTTTTATGTCTTTTTCTTGAGACTCTATGCTTTCTTTATCTAAAACTAAATATATTTCATCAATAAGATTACATTCTTCGAATCTATTTAGTGTATAAAAGATAATAGGTTTCCCTTTTATATTGATAAATAACTTATTTTGTATATACTGAGGGTGATGTTTCATTCTATTCCCTTTTCCTGCACCTGCTATTAATGCTACTACCATTTATCTACCCCATTTCTTGTAAAGAGTAATGTGCAGCTAAATTATAGCATTTGATAGATTAAATGTCAAACTTGACTAATTTACTAATATATGATATACTCTTTTTATGAATATAGGGATAATTGGAGCTACTACAAATAAAAGTAAATACGGGTATAAGGTACTGAGGAATTTAAAAAAGAGGGCAATTGGCAATATTTATCCTATAACACCTAAATATCAAAAAATAGAAGACATAAGGTGTTATAAGGACGTAACTTCTGTGCCTGATAAATTGGACTTACTGATTTTTATTGTGCCACCTCATATAGGAATCAAAATTCTTAAAGAGGGAAGTGATAAAGGAATAAAAAACTTCTGGTTTCAACCAGGGGCAGAGAGTTCAGATATAGAAGAGTTTTGTAAAAAATATAACCTAAATTGCTCTCTTTTTAAATGTGTAATGGTGGCAGATGACGAGGAAGTAAAGAGGTTTATTATATAAAGATCGCATATCCTTCTCTTAATATAATTTTTCCATCTGATATAACAAGATAGGGGATCAAGGAAGAAGGTATATGTTGATCATATACATCCCATATCGTCAAAGAGGCATATGCCCCTTCATTGAGAGTATTGGGAATAGCATATAATTTTGTAAAATATTCTTTTGGATTACTTATATCCTCTCTTATTGCCACAGATATATAATCTCCTTTTATAGAAGCTCCAGTATTTTTTATGAATAGTCCTTTTAAGTATGAAGACTCAAATAATTCTTCTATTTCTTTTATATATTTATTCAAGACCCTTGTATTTTCTATATTAAATATGAAGTTTGGATATCCTCTTTTTATGCCATTTATAAGAGTATTTTTTAACAACTTAGTACTTGTTGGATCTACAGATTCTGGATAGTAAAATATAGGTGCAGGTGTTATGATTCTTTCCTCCATATCCAGATAGAAATCAAAATCCTTTTCATCTATAATATTATTATTTATCTTCATAACTTTTTTATCTTCTATTAGTAAATCGAATAGCTCTTCTTTATGTAGTAATTTTATATTTTTTAGTATAACCTTCATTATTCACTCTCCTTTTGTATATAGAGAAAATAGGCGATAATCCAAATCCCGCTGACTTTCATAGATATCCTTGTATATATCATAGAGTTTATTATAAAATACATATCTTTTTTCATCTGGTTTTATTAACCTTTCTACCTTGGGCTCTATATTTTCTATCTTTTTTCCCTCTATTCCGTTTAATGCCAAAAGGGCTGCGCCATATACAGCCTTTTCTTCTCCTTCCAATATCCAGAGTTCCTCTCCTAATATATCAGATAATAGCTGGCTCCATGTTTTGCTTTTTGTGATACCCCCTGCAAGTAAGAATTTGTCGGGAGAGAGACCCAATTCTATTATTATATCTTTTACCTGTTTTATGGCAAAGGAGACGCCTTCCATGATTGCGCGAACAAAATCTTCTCTTTTATGTGTAAATGATATGCCTACGAATGCACCCCTTATTTTATCATCCATATAGGGACTTCTCTCTCCAAAAAGATAAGGTGCAAAGAGGAGACCATGAGCTCCAGGCACAGAAATAGGGAGATGATCAATATCTGTATAGCTTAACTCATTGGTAATATTATCCATCCACCACTTAAGGGATGCCCCTGCTGCCTGAATAGCACCCATTATATAATATGTATCTTTTATTGCATGCAAAAGGGTATGGACTCTTAAACCAGAATCGACTTTAAGCCCATTGGTAGGGAAGAATAGTTGCCCACCTGTTCCCACAGTAATAAGGGCCATACCTTTATTTATTACTAAATTTCCTATAGCTGTACATGGTTGATCCCCGCCTCCTGCTACAACAGGTGTACCTTGGGGGATATTCGTAAGTTCGGAAAAGTCTTTCTTTACTTCTCCTATTATACTATTTGAATTTACTATATTGGGAAATTTTTCTATATCCAGTTCCAATATTTTTAGCATTTCCCAAGACCAATTCTTTTCCTTTAAATCAAAAAGTAAACTTGCAGATGCATCAGAATATTCTGTGTATAAATCACCTGTAATTTTGTGTCTTATAAAGTCCTTTGGGAATAAAAATTTGTGTGTTTTATTATAAAGGTTCCTTTTATTTCTTTTGAACCAGAGTACCTTTGGAGCCGTAAAACCTGAATTGGGGAAGCTGCCCAATCTTTCTGTAAGCAATTTTTTCGATACATTGGCTTTTATAAACTCCACCTCTTTGTGTACCCTTTGATCTGCCCATATTATTGCATTTATTAATGGATTTTGCATATTATCTACAGCAATAAGACCATGCATTTGTCCAGAAAAGCCTATTCCTTTTATATCTTTTCCATTTATTTTTGTCTTTTTTATTATTTTATTTACAACAGTTATTGTTTTTTTCCACCATATAAGAGGATCTTGTTCTGCCCATCCTGGATGAGGAGATAGAATAGTATAACTTTCTCCTTCTGAATCCATGTATTCTCCATATTCATCTATAATACCTGCTTTTATGTTCGTAGTTCCTAAATCTATCCCTAAAAAATATTTCATTTTAAATGCTCCTATTTTTATTTAGTTAAATTTTATAGATTTTTTAAAGAGTTGTCAAATGGATTTTATATATTTAAATTTTGTAAAAATCCCCCTCTTCTTTTTGACATATTAGTTATTTTTGTGATATAATTACTCCTGCAATTTTAAAGAAAGCGAGGTGGAAATAAATGAAAAAGGGTATTCATCCTAAATATGTAGATTCAGTTATTATATGTGCATGTGGTGCTACTTACCATACTAAGTCTACAAAAAAAGAGATAAAAGTAGAGGTCTGTTCAAACTGTCATCCATTTTTTACAGGTGAGAGTCAAAGATTTGTAGATACTGCTGGAAGAGTAGAGAAGTTTAATAAGAAATATGCAAGGAAGAACTAATTTATGTCAAATCCATTAATAGGCGGTCAGGCAGTTATTGAAGGGGTGATGATGAGGGGGAAGAACCTCATATCTGTAGCAGTAAGAAGACCAGATGGAGGGATCTCCCTCATGAAAGAACATATCATCCCTACTTCTAAAAAGATTAAGGTATTGGGTCTTCCTTTTTTGAGGGGAACAGCTGTACTTGCAGATGCCCTCTATCTGGGGATAAAAGCCCTTTCTTACTCTGCTAATGAGGCATTAGGAGAAGAGGAAAAGCTAAATGCATGGAGTATGACAGTTGCATTTACCATGGCCATAGGGATGTTTATATTGCTTTTTGTCTTTTTGCCTCTTTCTGTTGCTCAGATTACATCAAAGTTCTATGCAAATAATGTAATAATGTTTAATCTTGTAGAAGGGTTGGTAAGGATTGCTATCTTTTTGGGTTATATCTGGATTATATCTTTGTTTCCAGATATAAAGAGGGTTTTTCAGTATCATGGTGCAGAACATAAAACAATCCATGCCTATGAAAATAATGTTCCCCTTACTCCTGAAGAAGCGAAAAGATATACTACTTTACATCCAAGATGTGGAACAAGCTTTTTAATGGTCTCTATGATAGTGATGATTATTCTTTATTCTTTTTTAGGTAGACCTTCATTTTTGATAAGGTTTACATCTCGAATTTTACTTATTCCTGTAGTGGTAGGGGTTTCTTATGAATTTTTAAGATTTTCCTCTGATAATCTTAAAAATATATTTGTAAAGATACTCATTGCCCCTGGGCTCTGGCTTCAGAAACTTACAACAAAAGAACCAGATGAAAAACAGTTAGAAGTTGCAATAGAGGCCCTAAAGGCGGTTTTAGACGAGGAGGGAGTTCTTTACCGTGTTTGAGAAGTTGAAGGAAGTAGAAGAAAAGTTTGAAGAAGTAGAGAGACTCATGTCTCTGCCTGAAAATATATCAAATAGAGAAAAATTCATGAGCCTCTCAAAAACTTATAATGAATTAAAAGAGATTGTAGATACATATAGGGAATATAAAGAAGTAAAGAAAGATATAGAAGAAAATGAGGAACTCCTTCGGGAAGAAAAAGACCCTGAAATGAAAGAGCTTGCAAGGGAAGAAATAAAGACTTTGCAGGAGAAGCTTCAGGATTTGGAGTATAGACTCAAGATATTGCTTCTCCCTAAAGACCCCAATGATGAAAAAGGCGTAATTATAGAGATAAGATCTGGAACAGGAGGAGAGGAAGCGGCACTTTTTGCAGGGGATTTATTTAGGATGTATTCTAAGTATGTAGAGAAGAAGGGTTGGAAATTAGAGGTTGTAGAGGCAAATCCCACAGAGCTTGGTGGCTTTAAAGAGGTTGTATTTATGGTAGAAGGTAATGGGGCCTTTAGTAAACTTAAATATGAGAGTGGAGTCCACAGGGTGCAGAGAGTGCCAGAGACAGAGGCAGGGGGAAGAATTCATACATCTGCTGCAACAGTTGCAGTTCTTCCTGAAGCTGAAGAAGTAGATATAGAGATAAAACCAGAGGATCTCAGGATAGATGTTTATAGATCTATGGGACACGGGGGTCAGAGTGTAAATACTACAGATTCTGCTGTAAGAATTACACACCTTCCCACAGGTATTGTAGTTACCTGCCAAGATGAGAAGTCTCAACTCAAGAATAAGGCAAAGGCCTTAAAGGTTTTGCGTGCCCGCCTTTTGGATATAGAGCTGGAAAAGCAGCAAAAAGAAAGACGGGACTTAAGACGTATTCAGATTGGATCAGGGGATAGAAGCGAGAGAATTCGTACCTATAATTTTCCTCAAAACAGGGTTACAGATCACAGGATAGGTTTAACTCTTTACAAATTGGATAGTATTTTGGAAGGAAATCTCGATGAAATCATAGACCCCCTAATTGCCTCAGATACAGCAGAAAAGCTTAAGAAGGTGATATAGGTTTATCTCTTTGAATTATTACAATATGGAGTTTCATACCTTAAATCTAAAGGTATAGAGAGTGGAGAAAGGGAAGCAGAGCTTTTACTAATATATATATTAGGAAAAGATCGAGCTTTTTTGTATAGTAATTATAGAGAAGAGATAGATTCAGCTTATATTTTAAAATACAAGGAACTCTTAGAAAAAAGAGGTAGTCGTTTCCCACTTCAGTATATTTTAAAAGAAATAGATTTCTACTCTATAAAATTAAAGGTTTCTCCTCATGTATTTATTCCTCGTCCTGAAACAGAGTTATTGGTGGAAGAGATATTGTATTATACATATAACACCTCTTTTTCAGCTCCCATTCATATATTGGATTTAGGTACAGGAACTGGTGCCATAATCCTTGCTTTACTAAAAGAAATAAAAGGTTCAGAGGGCATAGGAATTGATATAAGTGAAGATGCCATCTCCCTTTCGAAAGAAAATGCAGCTATAAATGGTATAAAAAATGTATCCTTTATAAAAGGGGATATTTTTTATCCAGAAGAATTTACTAATTCCGAAAAATTTGATATTATAGTATCAAATCCTCCCTATATACCAGAGAGAGATATGGAAAGTCTACAAGAAGAGGTGAAGTATGACCCTTTGATTTCTCTGGTAGGGGGAGAAGATGGATTGTTGTATTATAGGTATATATTTAAATGGGCGGTAAAGTTTCTAAAGAATAAGGGAATTTTGGGCTTTGAGATAGGTGAAGGAGAAGGAGTAGAGCTTAGAGAGATAGCAAAATCATATGGATTTTCTAATATCTATGTAAGAAAGGATTTTAATAATATAGAGAGGGTTATGATTATATGGAAGTAAAAGAGCTTGAGAGGATAAGTGACATACTTAAAAGGGGAGGTGTAGTAATATTCCCTACAGAAACAGTATATGGTATTGGCGCAGATCCATCTAACAGAGAGGCCATTAAAAAGCTCTATAACATAAAAAAAAGGGACCGAAAAAAGCCACTTACATTGCATATTGCAACACTCTCAGATATATATAAGTTCTCATATGTAGATGGAAGATTTAAACCTATTATAGAAAGGTTCTTGCCTGGACCCCTTACTGTAATCTTCCCAAAGAAAAGAAATATACCAAGATATGTAGTTGCAGGGAAGAAAAAAGTAGGATTTAGATTTCCTAAGTGTCCTGTAGCTTTAGAGATTATAAGATATTATGGATATCCTATAGCTGCAACAAGCGTAAATATATCAGGTATGCCACCCATTAATGATATTTCTAAGATAAAGACATTATTTGGAGATAAGGTGGATTATATAGTAAAAGATGTCTGTGAACTAAGCAAGATCTCTTCTACGGTGGTAGATTTTACAGTGAAACCCTTTAAGCTATTAAGAGAAGGAGAGGTAGGTTACAAAGAAATCGAAAATGCCTTGAAAGGAGGAGTATAACATGAAGATTGCCATAGGGGCAGATCATGGTGGATATAGATTAAAAGAAGAAATAAAAGAGTTTCTTGTAAATGAGGGATATAAGGTTTCAGATTTTGGCACAGATTCAGAGGCATCTGTGGATTATCCAGATATTGCCTATCCTCTTGCTAAGGCAGTTTCAAAGGGGGAATTTGAAAGAGGTATATTAATATGTGGTACAGGGATAGGGATGAGCCTTGTAGCAAATAAAGTGAAGGGGATACGAGCTGCACTTTGTAGTGATGTATATTCTGCAAGACATTCTGTCCTCCACAATAATGCTAATGTACTTGCCCTTGGTGGAAGGGTACTTGGACCAGGTCTTGCAAAGGAGATTGTAGATGCATGGCTCAAAGAAAAGTTTAGTGAAGGGGAAAGACATATAAGAAGGGTAAATAAAATCTTAGATTTAGAAAAGGGGTGGAAAGATGAATAATGTTGAGGTAATTAGTCATCCTCTTATTCAGCATAAGTTGGGACTTATAAGGGATAAAAATACTGGAGTAAAGGAGTTTAGAGAATTAGTAGAAGAGATAGCAACACTTATGGCTTATGAAGTAACAAGAGATTTACCCTTAGGAGAAAAGAAGATAGAGACTCCTATAGGTCCCACTACAGTAAAAATGGTGCCTGGAAAGAAAGTTGCCATTGTTGCTATCTTGAGAGCAGGTCTTGGGATGGTAGAAGGTATGAGCAAACTTATACCTATTGCAAAGATAGGGCATATTGGTCTCTATAGGGATCCAAAAACTCTTCATCCAGTAGAGTATTATTGTAAATTGCCGGGCGATATTAATGAAAGAGAGGTTATATTAGTAGATCCTATGCTTGCAACAGGTGGATCTGCTATTATGGCAGTGGATTTATTAAAAAAAGAGGGGGCAAAGAATATAAAGTTTGTATGTCTCATAGCAGCACCTGAAGGAATAGAGGCCTTTCATGAAAAGCATCCTGAGATAAAGATCTATGCAGCTGCGATAGACGAGAGACTCAATTCTCATGGATATATTGTACCAGGGCTTGGTGATGCAGGAGATAGATTATTTGGTACAAAATAAGAGGCGTAAAATGCTTTCGATAAAAGATCTTAAAGAAAAAAAATGGATATTTGGCATGGTTCACCTGGGGCCCTTACCAGGGAGTCCCAATTACAAATTTAACAATGAGGAAATTATAAGTAATGCGCTAAAAGATGCAGAAAACCTTATATCTTCTGGAGTGGATGGTATAATTGTAGAAAATTATGGAGATTGGCCTTTTACAAACAAAACGAATCTTTCTCAAATAATGCTCCAGTCTATAGCCTCATATGAAGTAAGAAAGAAATACCCTGATATCCCTCTGGGAGTAAATGTACACTATAACGCCTTTCAGGAAGAGGCGCACCTTGCCAGTGTAATTGATGCTGATTTTATAAGGGTAGAGGTATTTGTGGATACAGTAGTATATGATGGAGGTATTCTCTATCCTGTAAGTGGAGATATACTGAGATTGAGGAGTGCCTTTAGAGGCAAATTTTTGATCTTTGCAGATATTCACCCAAAACATACACAACTTATATTACCTAAAACTATTGCAGATTCTGCACATGGGGCAGAAAAGGCTATGGCAGATGCAATAATAGTGACGGGAAAGGAGACAGGAAGTCAGACCCCTATTTCTGCGATAAAAGAGGCAAGAGAAGTAGTAAGTTTGCCTATATTTGCAGGAAGTGGAGTTACCTTAGAAAATGTATTGGATACCTTAGAAGTAGCAGATGGAATCATAATAGGGAGTTATTTTAAGTACAATGGTAACGTATTTAATCCTGTAGAGAAAAATAGGGTAGTAGAATTTATGAAAGAGGTGAGAAAACATTATAAATAAGATTTTAAGAATTTTTTTCTATACGCTGATTTT
>JALVIU010000283.1 GCA_027028665.1 Candidatus Atribacteria bacterium
GGCTGTAGATATTTCTTATCCAGATTTTTTCTCAGATATTGCATCCATTACTTTATAAATTTGTATACACTCATAAGTACTGCAAGTACAGTAAATCCCAGGCTCATAAATGTAAACATCTGGGAAAACCTTTTATCCATATACCTTTGTAGGTCTTCAAATCTTTTATCTACCTGCTCAAATCTCTTATCTACCTGCTCAAATCTTTTATCTATTTGTTCGAATCTCTTGTCTACCTGCTCAAATCTCTTATCTACCTGGTGTAATAATAGATTAAAATCTTCCCTTAAGTGTTTTATCTCTTCTTCTATTCTTACAAGTCTTTCTAGTATATCTATCTTCTCATATTTTCCATAACCTAATAATTTTCTTATCTCTTCCTCTACTATCTTTCTTACCTCATCCTTAGAGACAAAACGTTCGTCTTCCGTAAGGGTACCCATTTTCTCACCTCCTTAATTTCTATATATCATATAAAAAGGGAAAAGTCAAGTATTAGGGCTCCACAGGCATCTCCCACCCTTGGTGAAACAAGTGCTTGCTTTTCGTAGATCTCTCCTCCCTGGTGAGTGAAGGCTTACCCCATAGATCTCCCCTTCCTGGAAGGGAGAGGCTGGGGGAGGGTGGTGATTTAGTTAGAGAGGATGGTGGTGACCAAGACAAATTATGTTATAATAATAAAAAATAGAACTATATGAGGATGTTATGAATTCGGATAGGAGAGAATGGTTTAGAGTCCTTCTTAGATTCTTAGGGCCTGGTTTCCTCGTCACAGTGGGATTTATTGATCCTGGAAACTGGGCTACAAATATTGCAGGTGGTGCAGAGTTTGGGTATGACCTCCTATGGGTCATAACACTTAGCACACTTATGCTTATTCTTATACAGAATATGTCTGCAAGACTCGGTATAGCCACAGGTAAGTCCCTTGCTGTGAATATAAGGGAACGCTTTCCCAGACATATTAGTGCCTTGATCGGTATTACTATTGTTGCCGCATGTGCTGCTACAGATGTAGCAGAGCTTTTGGGTGGTGCTATAGGATTTAGACTCTTGTTTGGTTTTCCATTATGGTTAGGTGCATTTATTACAGTTATCTTTGAGGTGTTTTTTATAGTAACTCAAAGGTATCATCAGCTTGAAAAAATCATACTTGCCTTCTTAGGTATTATATCGATAAGTTATATTATAGAGCTCTTTATAGTAAAACCAGATTGGTCCACTGTTATATATTCTACGGTAGTACCTAAGATTAATAGTAAAAATATCTATATTGCAATGGGTATACTTGGTGCAGTTGTCATGCCCCATAATATATTTTTACATTCTAATGTAATACACAGTAGAAAGTGGGGGATGACAGAAGAGGAGAAAAAGAAAATGGTTAAGTTTGAGAAAATAGATACATCTCTGGCAATGCTCCTTGGCTGGATTGTAAATTCTGCTATGATAATTGTTGCTGCAGCGGTATTTTTCAAAAATGGCATTATTGTAAATAGTATTCATCAGGCAGCTCAAACACTTGTCCCCCTTGCAGGACACCTTGCGGGATTTTTATTTGCATTGGCCCTTGTTTCCGCAGGCATCTCTTCATCTATTACATCTTCTATGGCAGAGGTAAATGTGGTCACAGGTTTTTTGGGAAAACCTGAGGATCCAAGGACAATACTTTATAAAATAGCAACATTTATTACAGCAATACCCTCTTTTTTGATAATAATATCAGGTATAGATACTTTTAAAATATTGATACTTAGCCAGGTAATATTGAGTATCCAGCTACCCTTTACTCTGATCCCTTTACTGATTTTGTGCCGAAAGAAAGAGGTAATGGGTGGCCTAAGGAGTAAGAATATTGAATTTACGCTTGCTATTTTGATATCTGCGGTAGTGATAGTGTTGAATATTTATCTTTTATATACTACTTTAACAGGGGGAGGTGTATAATGGCTTTGTACAATAAGATACTTTTACTTTTGGATTGCTCCCCGGTTGACAGTGTTATCATAGAACATATAGAGAAACTTGCAAAGATACACAATTCCCATGTACATCTTTTTCATGTGGTTCATGCACATACACTGGATCAGGAAAGAATAGAGGCCCAAAGGACAAAAAAATGTATCCAGGAGGCTGAAAAGAGACTGAGAAAGAGTGGTATAGATGTGAGTTTTTCTATCTCTGAAGGAGAACCTGAGAAAGAGGTTATAAAGAAGATAAATGATTATGATTGTGATCTCATAGCAATGGCTACACATGGACATAGGGGAATTGCAGATTTCCTTACAGGAAGCATATCAGATGTTGTAAAACACAATACTTGTAAACCTGTACTTCTTATAAAAGCACGGAGACCCAGAAATCGGAAATAATATCCTGAGAGGACTCCCTCTCCAATAAGTTTCCTCTTTTAGAACTTCCTCTGTATCCATTATATATAATAGATCTTACAGATTCCTTGATTAGATAAGAACAAAAAATAAAGGTAATAAAAGGTAGGATTCTATGGGATTTTGTTTTTGTTATATTTTATTTGATAGTAAAAATTTTCCATCTATAACTCTTTTTTCCTTTTTATAGGATTATTATATACCCTGTTTATCAAAAATCCTCTGAAAAGCCTAAAATATTTAGTATTTTTTGACATGTTACCCTAAATATGCTATAATTTAAAGGGTTTTCAATGTATATAGAAAGGAGAGTGAGATATGTCTGAAAACTACACTGCATCAAACATAAAGGTACTTGAAGGATTAGAAGGTGTAAGAAAAAGACCCAGTATGTATATAGGAAGTACAAGTTCTACAGGCCTTCACCATCTTGTAAATGAAGTGGTAGATAACAGTATAGATGAGGCACTCGCAGGTTATTGTAGGGAGATCATTGTTACCATTAATAAGGATGGCTCAGTTACTGTATCTGATGATGGTAGGGGTATCCCTGTGGATATCCATCCAAAGCTTGGCATCTCCGCCCTTGAGGTAGTTATGACAAGGCTTCATGCAGGGGGTAAGTTTGATAGTCGTACATATAAGGTATCAGGAGGTCTTCATGGCGTAGGTGTATCTGTAGTTAATGCCTTGTCAGAATGGCTTATAGTGGAGGTACATAGAGAAGGTAAAATTTATAGACAGCGTTTTGAAAGGGGTAAAAAGGTAACAGAACTTGAGGTTGTAGGGGGTACAGACAGGTCTGGTACTATAATCACCTTTAAACCTGATCCTCAAATATTTGAAACATTGGAATTTAAGTTTGATATCCTTGCATATAGATTGAGAGA
>JALVIU010000284.1 GCA_027028665.1 Candidatus Atribacteria bacterium
CCCTATAAGAGAGTGTACATGCACACCATCTCAAATAATTCGATATAGATCAAAGCTATCAGGACCCATTATGGATAGGATAGATATCCATATAGAGGTACCCAGGCTCCAGTATGAAGAGATCTCAAGGAAGGCATCTGGAGAGGAGACATCTGCCACAATAAGGGAACGAGTGATAAATGTACGTAATATCCAGAGGAAAAGATATGAGGAACTACCCGATATCTCTCTTAATTCAGACCTTTATGGAAAATATATAGAAAAATACTGCATACTTACAGATGGTGCAAGGGTACTTTTGAAAGAGGCATTTTCAAAGCTTGGATTAAGTGGAAGAGGATATACAAGTATTCTAAAGGTGGCAAGGACTATAGCAGATCTTGAGCAAAAAGATAATATAGATGAATATGCTATATCAGAGGCCATACAGTATAGATCACTGGATAGAGATATATTTTCCCAGGTGAAGCTATGACAAAGGTCCTAATGGGTATAGGAAATGAGCTAAATGGAGATGATGCAATAGGTGTACTCGTGGCAAGAAAGCTAAAGAGAGAACTTATTGACTGGGAAGTAATAGATGCAGGTATTATGCCAGAGAGTTATACCTCAAAGATAGAACGACTAAAACCTGAGCTCATCGTAATGGTTGATGCAATAGATGAAGAGAGACTTATACCAGGAGATGTAAAAATAGTGAATAGAAAATCTATGGGCAATTTGATACTTTCCACCCATTCTATCCCTTTATCTGTACTTTATGATTATCTTTCACAAATTGTGCCAAGGATTATAGTTATAGGGATCAAGATAGGGGAACATGCACCGTATACACCATGTACGCTCAATGTAGATGAGATCTCAAAAAAGGTATATAATATTATTAAAGATATAAAAAGGATATAGTGAGTAACTAAGAGTAAAGGCCTTAAAGCACTTATAAAGAATAGTATACCAGTATCTATTATATTTTTACTATCCCTTCACAGCCCCAGATGTAAGACCCTTTACAATATAGTTTCTAAACCACATGGTAAGTAGTATCGGGGGTATGCTCGCAACAACACCACCTGTACACATCATTCCATAGTCTATAAGATGTCTACCTGTAAACTCTGAAATAGCAACAGGTATGGTTTTTGCCGCATAGGAACTTGTAAAAATAAGGGCAAAGAAGAACTCATCCCATGAAAGCATAAATGCAAATATTGCAGTTGCCGTAAGCCCTGATGCAGCAAGGGGAAAGACTACCTTAAGTAATGTCTGCATCCGTGTTGCACCATCTATCATTGCTGCCTCTTCCAGCTCTTTTGGGATAGTCTGGAGAAAACCTATCATCATCCATATGGCAAAGGGAAGCGTAAATGTAAGATACAGAATTATGAGGATAAATTTTGTATCAATAAGACCAAATCTCTTTGCAAATATGTAAAGTGGTATAATTGTTGAGAGGGCAGGGAGCATCCTCGTTGCCAGGATGGAGAGCTGTATAGGAGTCTTCCCCGGGAAATTTAGTCTTGCAAATGCATATGCGGCAAGTGATGCAAGTGTTAATGTAATAATGGTTACAAGTGTTGCAACTATTAAACTGTTTTTCATTGCCACCAGGAACATCTTGGTGCTTTCTGTTTTTCCACTTTGGAATAGTAATTCGTAATATCTATGAAATGTAGGATGAGTAGGTATAAACTTTGTCGGCACAGAGAGTAGATCATTGTTTGTTGATATGCTTGATATAAATAGCCATAAAAATGGGGCAAGAGATATAAAGCCCACAACTATCATCATTGTATATATAAAGATTTTAAAACCCAGCTTCTTCCCCAAGATATACCTCCTAATATTCTACTTTATTATACAAAAGTTTTATATATATTACAGCAAGCACCATGATAAAAATAGATATGATAAATGATAGCGCAGAGCCCTTCCCAAGGTGGAGATAACTAAATGTCTCGAGATATGCCTGATATGCTATTACCTGGGTGCCATTTGCAGGACCACCACGTGTAATTACATATATAATATCAAACACCCTGAAGGCCTCAACTGTCCTTATAACCAATGCCACAAGTATGGCAGGTGTCAAAAGTGGTAATGTCACACTAAAGAAACGCCTTACTGCCCCTGCACCATCTATCTTTGCAGCCTCATATAGAGAATCAGGGACAGTGGTAAGTGCTGCAAGCATAACAATTATCACAAATGGTGTGGTATGCCATATATCTGCAATGATAACAAAGTTTAATGCAGTAAAAGGATCTGCAAGCCAGGCCTTATATTTAGAAATAATCCCCAATCTGTACAGAAGACCATTTAGTGCACCATAATCTGCATTATAGATCCACTTCCATATAGCACCATTTACAATAGTAGGAACTGCCCACGGTAGGATAATGAGAGTTTTTAAAAGTCCCATCCCTTTTACTTTCTGCATAAGGAGAAGGGCTATTAATATACCAAATACAAGTTCTAATGCAACAGATACACTCATAAAATAGAGCGTCCTCTTTATAGAAGCCCAAAACTCTTCATCTTGCAAGAAGTAAAGGTAATTTTTAAAACCTATGAATGGTCTAAAATGAGGACGGGTAAGATAATATCTATGCAAACTCAGATAAAACGTATCCACTATTGGATATGCAATAATAAGTATAAGAACTACCAGAGTAGGAATAAGAAGCCAATATGCAAATTTTACCTCTTCCTTTCTAAAGACCTTCCACATATTTTATAATACCCCTTTTATAGATTAGAGGGGCATACGCCCCTCTTTTGAGTTAATATTGTATTGCTTTTATTTTCTTTGCGGCTTCATCAAGTGCCTTCTTAGGCGAAAGTTTACCTGTAAATGCCTTCTGGAGTGCTACCTGAAGTATCTTGGATGCCTCAGGATAGTATGGAACCTTTGGTCTTACATGTGCATATGGCCACTGTTTTGCAAACATAGGAAGTGTTACAGGTTGTAATTTTACAAGCTCTGGATCCTTTGCAAGGGATTTCCATATTGGAAGCATGTGAGCAGAGTACCTCTTTTGCACATCCTTACTTGTAAGATAGAGAATAAACTTCCATGCTTCCTCTTTATGTTTTGAAGTGGCAGCTACAGAATATCCCATAGAACCATTTATTGTAGAACTTACTATATCTTCACTTCCCGATGGAACAAGAGACATCTTTACCTTTCCTGCTACTTTTGATTCTTTAGGGTCATTTGCAAGGTCATACATATACAACCAGTTTAATGCATATGCAGCCTTACCCTGAGAGAATGTAAGTCTTACCTCTTCTTCTGTGGAAACAGTGGATGCAGGATTGGATATCCCCTCTTTAAGTGTTTTAACCATCCAGGAGAGGGCATTTACACCATGTGCATCATTGAATACAGGATTATTATTCTCATCAAAAAATTTTCCACCAAATCCATAAAGAATGGCTACGAAATCACAAACAGAGCATTCATTCTGAGACCATGACCATATTATAGGATATTCTACAATCCCTTTTGTTTTCATTACTTTTGCCTGTTGTTCAAGCTCCTGCCATGTTTTCGGAGGTGCAGAAAATCCCGCTTTTTTAAGCATCTCTTCATTATAATAGAAGTACTCTGCATCAAGTAACCATGGCATTCCCCATACCTTATTCTTATATGTTACTATTTCCCATCCTGCAGGTCCAATATCTTCTTTCATCTCTTTCGTAATTTTCGATGTTACATCCCAGAGCCATCCCGCTTCTGCAAATTCTGCATACCAGATATCATCTACCAGTATAGCATCATATGCAGCAGCACCACCTGCCATAGCAGTAGCAATCTTATCATGTAATGCATCATATCCCACAAAGGTAAGATTTACCTTAATATCTGGATTTTTTGCTTCAAATTCCTTTGCCACTTGTTTCATTTCATCAACTGTCATTGCCGCCTGCTGCATTCCTATTACGTTAATGGTAACAGGCCCTGCCCAGACAAGAGAGGAAAATACCAAAAGACCTAAAACTAAACCCAAGATCAAAAACCTCTTCATAACTTATACCTCCTTTTTAATTGTCCCCTCTGAGGGAGACTATTTTATTACAACCTTTCCCGTATTAGATAAAGTGCCAGGTTCCATTGCCTTTCCCCATGCAATTTGACAGGATATAAACTGTAGAGGAATAATATCAAAAAATGGAGTTAGATAGGGACTCTCTTCATCTACTATATAAGTAGGGAATTCCTCATCTATAGATCTATTTGTGACAAATAAAAGAGCACCATTCTGGGATACTATTTTCTTTGCAAGTAGTATATCCTTTTCAAATACTTCTTTTTTCTCATACGATGAAAAAATAATTGTTCTGAAACCCTCAGATACCATATCCAATGGTCCGTGTCTAAAATCATATGTATCCATCCCCTCTGCATAAAAGTGTGCTGCCTCTTTCAATATAAGGGCACCTTGATACGCTGTAGAAAGAGATATACCTCTACCTAAAAGGGTTATATAATTTGTACCCAGGAAATAGGGATAAAATATATCTACAATCTTTTCTTCATCCTCTAAGTATTTATCTATTTTTTTAGAGATCCTTGAAAAATCAAATTCTTCTTGAGCAAATATACTACTTAACTTTAATATCATAGCAAGGGTATTTATGTATGTCTTACTTGTAGTAGCCCTCTCCTTACCTGCATTCAGAAATAATACTCTATCCAAAGTCCTGGAAAGAGTAGAATTAGGGGCATTTGTAATACCTATCTTTAATGTATGATCCTTAAATACATCTAATAATAACCTTATCTCTATGCTCTCCCCTGATTGAGAAATTAATATAAGTAAGGTATTATTTTTAACTATATTAGAATAGTAATACAATAAATAGTTTGCAGGGAAGGAATATGTAGTAATATTGTGCTGATTTAGATATACCAAAGCAGGGAATGTTGCAAAATAAGAGCTCCCCATTCCTGTAAAGACAATCTTATCAATCTTTTTTACATCTATAGTTTCTATGGCCTTTAAAAACTCTTCTTTATAAAAATAATTATTTAAAGATGCTAATGACTTTGCTTCTTCTTTTATTTCTTTATAATAATTATTCACCATTTCCTCCTTTAAATTTTCAGGATACTCTTTTGAACAAAGAAAAGTGCACCTATGGCCACACCAAATTCCTTAATCTTTCCCCTTTCAAATCTAACACCTTCAAGTATTTCTGGAAAAACAATTTTCTTTATAACGGGCAACATATAGGCCATGATTCTATCATATTGGTTATATCCTATACCTCCTTTAACTATAACCACTTCTGGATTTAAAAGATAAATTATATCAGATAAAGCAACCCCTATATGCTCGATTCCTTTCTTTATAATACTTGCTACATCCTTTCTTTCTTCCATTAGTTCAAAGCCTTTTTTTATATCTTGAATTCCTAGTACGCTAAATTTTTTCTCCAGAGAGGCACCTGAGAACCATTCCTCAAGGGGGCCAAAAGATAAGGGAAAAAACTTCTTATCGATACTCCAATCGGTAATTATATTACCTATCTCTCCAGCAGTGCCTCTACTACCCCTATAGATCTTCTTCTCTATTATGATACCAGAACCAATACCTGTTCCTATAGATACAAGAAATATATTTTTATAGTCTCTTCCTGTTCCTATTCTGCTTTCTGCATATGCATCAAGAGTTACATCATTTTCTATATATACAGGAAGCCCAAATTTATCCTCTAAAAATACCTTAAGGTTCACATTTCTAAGCCCAAATGCAGGCATATATTTGACTACGCCCAGATCTGGCTCTACAGTCCCTGGAACCCCTATACCTATTCCTATTATATTTTTGAGGAATTTCTCCTTTAGCTTAGCTACTGTCTTTGTTAAAAGTCCTTCAAGTTCTTTTTGTGTAGTAATGCCTCTTGTAGAATATTTCAAACTCCTCACAATATTACCATCAAGATCTCCTATTATCCCTTCAAGCTTGGTACCACCAATGTCGATACCAATTACATACATACAATCTGGAACAAAAGAGAGGCCTATGCGTCTTCTCCCAAATTTTTTAGATGTATGATTCTCTTTGTTTTCCCTGACAAAGCCAAGCTCTATTAATTTCTTTATATGAACAGATACAACAGGTTTACTAAGTTTAAGTCTCTCTACTATTTCGATGCGGGATATAGACTTATTTTCCCTTATTATATTTAAAATACGTCTTTCAGTATTATTAAGCATACTTGTTCTCTTCTCTTGTATAAATTATGTATAAATTAGTTTATATAAACTAATTTAATTTTAGGTCGAAAATTTTCTCTCGTCAAGTAAAAGACCTATATTGAAATCTAAGCATAGAGGAGTTAACTATGGAAAAAATAAAAATATTTCTACATAATTAGTATGTGTCAAAAAATATCTAATTAGATAAAAGTTAACAAAATTTTTAAAATTTATATATAAATATAATTAATTTTTCTAACTTTTAAAACAGCTTTTCACGTGAAAAAGATAATAACTTAGCTTAATAATGCTTAAATTAAATTTCAATAGGGAAAAAAGTTGCCTTGGCTTTTGCCAAAATATTTCCCTCTTCTCCTTCTATCTTTCCTTCTGTGATATATGCCTTCCCTTTTTTTTCTACAACTTTTCCTTTCGCTATAAGCTTTTTTCCTATAGGGACGGGTTTTAAAAACCTAACTTCTATTTTTGCAGTTACCACATCTACTCCATAAGACTTACATGCATATACCATTATCTCATCCAATATAGTAGATGTAATACCTCCATGCATAATACCAGGATAACCCTCATATTCTCGTCTCGGCACAAACTCTACATAGCTTTCCCCGTCAGGTTTTACATCTATCTTGAGTTTTAAACCATAGGGATTATTGGGACCACATGCAAAACAATAATTTTCCATATCTTATACTCCTTTCTTTTGAGTTTCAAAATTTTTAGTATGTTCTTTCCATTGTGAATAGAAAAAGATGAATAGCACCTTATAATTATAAAGTGGAATTCAGGAGGTCAAAAGCCTCTGTTATATATAGTATATATAAAGATATAAAAGTAATGTAGATATACCAAGAAATGGAATAGAATAAAGATGAAACCTTTTTATAGAAACAATTCCCAACCTAATACCTATAAGATTTGCCAGGGAAGAGATCATAGTTCCATTACCTGCCACATTTACACCATATAAAAGCTGAGTATAAGAAGTTGTATAATGGGAAAATAAAAGAGCTGTTGGTACATTACTTATAACCTGAGATAATAATATTGAGGAAATAAAAATATTCCTTATAGATGAAAGCATTCCATCTATTACTCTAATCTCTTTTACCCCTCCTATGAGAATAAAAAGAAAAACGAATATAAGCAAGAGATTTAAGTTTATCCCATAGTAAATGATTCTTTTATTTATTATTAAATAAGTAATACCTGTAATAATCAATGCCCATATTTGAAATTTATAGTTTATCAAAAAAATAGATGTGAAAAACAAAAAAATAGATACTATAAAAAGAATGCGATTTTTTACAATTGGGACAAATGGCTTTATTTTTATTTCTGTTTTTTTAAAAGAAAAATAAATAACTATAATTAGCAAAGTAGCATTTATAATTTCAAATGGAACCATTTTCCATACAAAGTCAAAAAAACTCATAGAAAATGACTGATAAATATAGATATTTTGAGGATTTCCTATGGGAAAGAGAGAGGACCCAATGTTTGCAGCCCATATTTCAAATATAATAAGCTTTTCTATATCTAAGTCAATCCTTTTTGAAATGGATAAGGTAATTGGTATTATAAGAAACAAAGACACATCATTTGTAATAAATGGGGAAATTAAAAGTTCTATAAATATAAGTGAAAAAGCAATCCCTTTCTCTGTCTTTACCCTATTTATAAATTTATCTGTAACCTGATTTAGATACCCAGAAAATTCAATTCCTTTGGTGATGAGCATAAAAGTGGAAAGAACTATTAGGGTATTATATTCTATAAATAAGGGTACTTCCCTCAATATAGAAGGTTTCCATATAACAAATATAATTAGAAGAATAGTAAGGATTAGAAGAAAAGGATCTTTTTTAAACATTCATCCTCATCTCACTCGTTGCATGGTAATCTGGTACAAGGGCACGTCCATCTGCAGAAACCCTAATATGGGCAATTATAAGCTTCTTAAATGCACAAGGCACTACCCAGGCATCTTCTGGTTCTCTAAACTCCACCCCTTCAAGTACCATAAGATCTTTTAAGGAGTTCTCTACCTCTTCTTTTATCTTTTGTAAATCTATTAAAAGCTCAGATCCTCCCATTACTCCAGGAATTCCCTTTGGAAGAACAGACCAGGCTATAGGGTCAAAATGTATAAGATCAAGTACAAAACCATTATACATAAGAGGTATTTTTACCTCTACTCTTCCATGTGGATGGGCCCTTTTGAAAGGATTACCTATAAAGAAGTCACCTTTTGCTTTTTTCACAAGCTCTATTGCAAGAGTAGGCTCTTTTTCCCACATAGTACACCTCCTTTATTAATACTTATTATACATGAATATGGTGCTATCTATCAATATTTGCTATAAAAAGATTAGAGAGATACAAGGCAGGTAGAAAAGGGGAAAATGCAAAAAAATTAATTTTTATCCCTTATATTAATTTTATGAAATGGCCATTGTTTTAAATATTCAATTGGATTATAAGGAGCATACTTTTTATATATAACAGAGAAAAATCGCTCTATAGATTTATCTGTCTTTTCAGTACCTTTTATGCCCCTATACTTTCTTGCTATCGCTATATCTCTTACAAGGGAAACCTCTTCCTGATTCACTGCATAGAAGGTGCCCTTTTCTTTGTGGAATTTACCAAGGTACATCTGCTCACTCATACCAGGAGTAGGGATAAATAGTGCATTTTTCTCAAGCTCTGTAAGGTCCATAATAGTTGTATAGCCTGACCGTGATATGATGAATTTTGCCCTATTCATAAGTTCAACCCTTTTCTCTCCACTTACATATGTATATAGTGTTATGTCGTGTTTTTCATCATACACCATTTTCTCTTCACTTGGATCCCCTAAAAGGAAGACCTTTTTCCCTGGTAAATCTTCTGCCTCTTTCCTAAGCTTTGAGATGAGTGTACCTTTTTTGTCCTTAATATATCCACTTATTATAAATAAGTAATCTATATCCTCTTCTATCTTTTTCTTCTTATAACTTGAAAGGATACCTATATACTCTACCTTTTTCTTAGGTATAAACCTTAGATTATGGCTCAGATCTCCTGAGAGTGACCCTTCATATTCTTCATAGTCAGGTACAAGGATCTTTCTGAAATTTAGAAAATGGATTCCGTTTCCAAGTTCACCACCTATTTTTATTAGTTCCATAAAAAAATCCACCATAAATCTTA
>JALVIU010000285.1:0-1810 GCA_027028665.1 Candidatus Atribacteria bacterium
GTACGAGGTCTTGCAATAAGTGTATGCTCCAGAAAGATACGTACCTTTTCTTCAAATCCTGGGATACTCATAATGGAAAAGTTTCCTGATCTCAGTATAAAAAGTATGCCTATCATCCCTAATATACCCAATATTACTATATCTCCTACTTTGATCTGTTTCTTTAATGTAGTAATAATAGGGTACTTCTCCATATTTTTCTTTTTCCATAGATAAATCATGGCCAAGAGTACAGGCAAAAGATATGCAATCTTTACACCGGTAAATTTATCAATGCTCAACATAAATGGGGTAGATGAAAGAAGGGCTGCTACAATAAGCGCACCAACAAAGGATACCAAAGAGATCTCAAATAGTCCTAAAATAGCACTTAAAACAGCACCTTTTGCATCATCTCTATATTTATCTTTAAAATATTTATCATTTACAATTATTGCCAGTGTAGGATATGCACAAGCTGCGGTAAGTGCAGAAAATTTGGAAGCCAAAGAAAGGTCTTTCCATACGAGCAGGAAAAACAAAAGTATCCATAAAAGGGCAATAATATTTATAAGCTTTCCCGTTACCTCTTCCCCTGGGATAGAAAGAAGAACCTTAGCTACATAGTAAAATGCTAAGAAAGATAAAAATGAAAGAAGAATTACAATATATACATTAAGTGGAACAAAAGGTAAAGGTAGTGGGATACCCTTTTTGTATCCTATTCGCTCTATCCCCTTTAATATATCATTTATATATGATGTATTAATCTTTAATAGATCACCTGGGATAGGTATAGGCTTTATAAATAAGAGTCTCATATTCCTCTCTTTTACGGCCCTTATCCATCTATCCACAGCCTTTCTAAAAGGCATATCCTCTAATTCATCCTTTGATATACTATGTACCCTTAAAGCAAGTTCAGGTAAATATTGACTTAAAAACTTCATGCCCCTTTGATTGGTGAATTCTATAATTCCATAGGGAATTTTTTCATCTTTTAGGTATTTTACTACATTCTTTATAAGTGCGTAATCAGGATAACCAAGCACTTCTTCTCCTGCGAATATAATATTTATAGGATTTACCTTTTTTATCCTTTTAAATATTTCGTCTACACTATCTTTATTTACATTTAAGAAATTGGTCACCCTAAGACTCACATAAAATCCCATATCTTTTGCCTTTTTTATAACATCTTCCGGATAATAAAGGGGATATTCGGAAAGAACATCAGGGGTAGCTTTTACTATAAGGAGATCATCTCTCTCTCTTATTAGTTTATCAGAACCCAATCTCAAAGAAAACTCTTTTTCTAAATTTGAAAGAAGCGTAGAATCTTGAGAGACTATATATGTAGCACCTTGAATGATCTTTTCTGCATCATGCGCAAAAGAAGTATATAAAAAATCTGCACCTGTCATATAGGTAAGTTTACCTTTTAGTTTTAATTTATCCAGGGTTTCCTCACTTATTGCCAGGGTATTTGCCCCTGCTTTATGTAATAAATTTAGGAGTGTCCAAAGGTCATATCCATGATTATAAGCAAAGAGACTATATTCGTCATAGTCCAGGATTAAAGCTACCTTATTATTCTCTTTTTCTATATCTAATCTCTCCTGTAGTATATATATACCTGCAATAAGACCAAATAATATGAGGACAATAGTGATTCTCCTGACCATGTCTACTCCTTTTTATATTAATTTTTGTGACTTTTTATTTTAACATCTTGAGAATTATGTGTCAATAGTGTTTTAATTCTTATAATCAGAGCACTTTATATATCTTATATAATTTAATGCTGAGAGTTTGAGAATTAATGATAATA
>JALVIU010000285.1:1820-3263 GCA_027028665.1 Candidatus Atribacteria bacterium
TAAAGAAGGTGTGAGGTGAAATTATCAATATTCATTAAATTTGTTTTGGAAACTTCGCCCTCCCATGTTTTGGTACATGGGATGGTGAGTTTCCAAAACAAATTTATTTATAAATTATACCTTAAAACGCTTTACTAAAACTGCCAGTTTTTCTGCATATTCTGCAAGGGAAGAAGATGCCTGAGATGCTTCAGCTATAGCTGATGCACTCTCTTCTGCTGCCATAGCTATAGTTTCTACTGCCTTTCTCATTTCTTTGGCTGCTGCTGCCTGTTCTTCAGTGGCTGCAGAGATATAAGCAACTCTTTGTGTGACTTCCTCTACCTCATTTCCCATTCCCACTACTTCATCTACACTTTCCTTTATCAAGTTTGTTATCTCATTTATACTTTGAATAGATTTATGTGTAAGCTCCTCCGCTATTACACCATCTTCCTTTTCCTTTTCCATACCACTATATATTTTTTCTATAATATCAGTTATGTTCAGAATACTATTATTAATTTTCTCAAAAGTATCTCCTGCCTTTTTAGCAAGATTCATTCCATTTTCTACTTCTCGCTTTCCTTCTTCTGAAGACTTAACAGCATTTTGTACTTCTGCCTGAATTCCCCTGATAAGCTCTCCTATTTCACCTGCTGCCTCCTGGGAACGCTCTGCAAGCTTACGCACTTCTTCTGCAACTACTGCGAAACCACGTCCTGCATCTCCTGCACGTGCCGCTTCTATTGCCGCATTTAACGCAAGCAAATTGGTCTGATCTGCAATATCTGATATTACATCTATAATCTTTCCTATTTCTTCTCCTGATTTACCTAATTTATTTACAATATTGGCAAGGTCGTCCACCCTTTCACTTATTCTCTGCATACCTTTTATAGAGGCATCTATAGCCATCCTTCCCTCATCGGAAGATGATTTTGTCTCTTCTGCCCCTATTTTTGCTGCCTCTACTGATGAAACTGCTTCGTCTATAGAATTTCTAAGTCTTTCTATGGATTCGCCTACCTTCTCTGAGTTTTGAGATACCACATCAGCCTTTTCACCAATTTTCTTGGTATCATTTACCACTTTCTCTGCACTTCGTGCAAGTTCTTCAGAAGATGTTGCTATATCCTGAGCATTATTTGCAACTTCCTCTATTGAAGAAGTAATCTCTTGGACAGTTGCTGAAGTTTCCTGTGAAGTGGAAGCAAGGCTGGAAGCCGAATCTGTTATTTTATCAAGGGTTTGATCCATCTCAGCAGATACAGAACTTACCTGTAATGCTACATCTTTAAAACTTATAATTATTTCTCTTAGCTTCTCAAGGAATTTATTAAAGTATTTCGCAAGCTCTCCAGTTTCATCTTTGGCATCCTCTGGGAGTCTTTGTGTGAGATCTGCCTCTCCTTCCGATATCTCCTTTAGCATGCCTACTACCTTATTAATGGGGTTACTTAT
>JALVIU010000286.1 GCA_027028665.1 Candidatus Atribacteria bacterium
CCCTGTACATGTTGAGTTATACCCATTGCATAGACTATAGAGGCTTTATCTGCACTCCCATAGATCCGTGCAGCCTTTATAAGGTCTTCCTTCTTAATACCTGTCTGTTTTTCTACATACTCAGGGGTATATTTCTCCACTACCTTTTTTAGTTCTTCAAATCCCTCTGTACGCTCCTTTATAAACTCCTCATCTATAAGCCCTTCTTTAATAATTACATGAAGCATGCCATTTATCCAGGCCACATCGGAGCCAGGCCTCTGCCTCAACCAGATGGTAGCAAAATCTACCATCTCTATTCTTCTTGGGTCAACAACTATAATTTTTGCACCATTTCTCGCCGCCTTTTTCAATTTAAGGGCAATAACAGGGTGATTCTCTGTAGGGTTAGAACCTGTGATGAGGATTACATCTGCATGCTCAAATTCTGCTATGGAATTGGTCATTGCACCAGAACCCAGTGTACGGGCAAGCCCTGTAACAGTAGATGCATGACAGAGTCGTGCACAGTGATCCACATTATTTGTCCCAAACACGCTCCTTATAAACTTTTGAAATAGATAATTATCCTCATTTGTTGCCTTTGCAGAGCCAAAACCTGCAAGGGCATTTGGTCCGTATTTTTCTTTAAGTTCACTGAATCTCTTATATATAAGGTCATATGCCTCATCCCATGTGGCTTCCCTAAATACTCCATTTTCCTTTATAAGTGGGGTTTTTAATCGATCTTTATGATTTATAAAGTCAAAACCAAATCTCCCTTTTACACATAAAGCAAAACTATTTACAGGATGATCACTTCTCGTTGTAACCTTAACTACCTCATTCCCTTTTACATTAAGCTCAAACTCACAGCCTGTACCACAGTAGGGACAAATAGTTGTAACCTTCTTAAGTTCCCACTCTCTTCCCTTACCAATTGCCACTTTCACCTCAAGAGCACCCACAGGACAAACAGCCACACACTGTCCACAATATACACAATTACTATAAAATAAGTCTTCATCCTTTCCAGCTATTATCTTCGTATTTATCCCTCTGTATCCAAAATTTATGCTCCCCTGCATTTGGACATCATTACATGCCTGAACACATCTACCACAGAGTACACACTTTGAGAGATCCCTTATAATAAAAGGATTGGAATCATCAAGGGGTATTTTACGGGATAAATCTCCAAAAGAAGATTCTTTTATCCCATATCTATATGCAAGGTCTTGGAGCACACATCTACCATTTGCCTCACAGCTAAAGCACTCAAGGGGATGGTCAGAAATCAAAAGGTCAAGTATATCTTTTCTTACCTTTTCTATCTCTTCTGAAGATGTTACAATATCCATGCCATCTGTTACAGGAGTAGCACATGAACGCTTAAATCCAGGCACATCCTTTATTTGAACAATACATAGTCCACATGCTCCTGTAGGCTTTAGTTTTTCATGGTAACATAAGGTAGGGATATATATATCATTATCTTTTGCTACATCAAGGATCGTCTGTCCAGCTTTTGCCTTTACCTTCTTTCCGTTTATAGTTACCTGAATCATTTGCCTGTCTCCCAAGATTATCCCTCCTTTTTCCAATAGATTAAGACATATACCGTAGCCACCAAAAGGGCACCCCCTACTATATTTCCAAGGGTCACAGGAATAAGATTGTGCACAATAAAGTTATTCCATGTAAGATTAGAAAGAGCCCCTTGTGAAATACCTGAGGAAGAGATCAAAGTAGATTGCCCCTTTAACATAATAGCCATTGGCACAAAATACATATTTGCAACACTGTGCTCAAAACCAGATGCCACAAAAGCCATTATAGGAAAGTATATAGCAAAGATCTTTCCTATAATATCTTTAGAGGCTATAGCTATCCAACATGCAAGACATACAAGCCAGTTACAAAGAACTGCCCTGGTAAATGCCTCTATCCATGTAAGGTTAACCTTTGCTACACCTATTTTCAATGCAAATATTCCAACACCGAAATTGTTTGTCTTCCAGAGATCGGTGTAAAACATAAGATATACCAAAGTGATAGAACCTATGAAGTTTGCAATATATACCCAGAACCAATTTTTCAAAAGACCAGACCAGGTAGCCCTTTTTGTAAGTACGCCTACTACTATGAGATTATTACCTGTAAAAAGCTCTGCACCAGCAATAACAACCAACATAAGCCCTACAGTGAATACTGAGCCGAATAAAAATTTCGCAAATCCTACACCTAAAACCCGAGAAGCATCGTGTCCTACCATTGTAGCAAGTTGTGCCCCAAATGCTATATAAGCACCTGCAAGAAATCCTAAAAGTAACATTTTATATACAGGTAGATTGGCCTTTGATTTTGCTATGTGCCTAAACTTCTCTAAAACTTCTTCAGGGATCATAAACCCTAAGGTCATAGATTCCTCCTTTTTTATTTATTTTGTATATGTAGTTACAAGGTCTGCCTTACCTAAGGTCTTTTTATCCTTAAACGGACATCTCTTTTGTCTTATATGTTCCATATATTCTTCTCTAAAATATCTTAAAGTGGAAAGCACAGGATTGGGGGCTGTCTGTCCCAGACCACAAAGAGAACCCTTTTTAATACTTTCCCCAAGTTCTATAAGTTTATCTATATCCTCTTCCTTTCCTTCTCCATTTTCAATTCTTTCTAAAATTTCAAGCATCCTCTTTGTCCCTATCCTGCAAGAAGGGCACTTACCACAGGATTCCTCCTGGGTAAATTCAAGGAAAAATTTGGCAAGCCCTACCATACAGGTATCTTCATCAAGAATGATAAGACCTCCTGAGCCCATAATTGTACCTAATTCCTTTAGAGAATCATAATCTATAGGGGTATCCAGGTAGTCTTGAGGGATACAACCCCCAGAGGGCCCTCCTGTCTGTGCAGCTTTAAACTTTTTACCTCGAGGGATCCCTCCTCCTATCTCATATACAATCTCTCTTAAGGTTATCCCCATAGGTACTTCGACAAGTCCAGTATTCTGGACATTTCCTGCAAGGGCAAACACCTTTGTTCCTTTACTCTTCTCTGTCCCAATAGAAGAGAACCAATCTGCCCCTTTTAATATAATTGCAGGGATATTTGCAAGGGTTTCCACATTATTTATAAGAGTAGGCTTACCCCATAAACCTTTTTGTGCAGGATATGGAGGTCGTGGTCGTGGCATACCTCTTTTTCCCTCAATGGATGCAATAAGGGCCGTTTCTTCTCCACACACAAAAGCACCTGCACCCATTCTAAG
>JALVIU010000287.1 GCA_027028665.1 Candidatus Atribacteria bacterium
AAGAGCTCTTTCGTTCTCGTATAAAAAGATTATCCTTTGAAAAGGAGGATATAAGTGAGCTACCAGTACAAGAGGCAGATATAATAATAGCAGGAGGAAAGGGGCTAAAGGATGGAAAGAACTTTGAGATGCTTCATAAATTGGCAAAATTGTTAGATGGGGCAGTAGGTGCATCTCGTGCAGCAGTGGATATGGGTTGGATTCCATACTCCCACCAGATAGGACTCTCTGGCAAAACGGTAAATCCACGGCTCTATATGGCAGTGGGCATCTCTGGTGCTATACAACACATAGCCGGAATGTCATCCTCTGAGGTAGTAGTAAGTATCAATAAAGATCCTGATGCAAATATTTTTCAGGTATCCGATTTTGGGATAGTAGGAGATCTCTTTGAAATCCTCCCCATATTTATAAAAAAGATTGAAGAAGGGGGAAAAAGATGACAAGGGAATATCAACAAATAGATGAAGGATTAATAAAGGAACTCAGGAAGATTTCTGGAGAAAAAGCTGTAATATATGAAGATAAGGAACAGCTATCTGCATATGCAAAGGATGAGGCAGGAGGAGAATATTATGCACATATGCCAGATGCAGTTGTAAAACCCGCAAGTGCAGAAGAGATCCTATCAATAGTAAAACTTGCCAATAAATATGGCATCCCCATAACACCACGTGGTGCAGGAAGTGGGCTCTCAGGGGCCGCAGTTCCCATATATGGAGGAATCGTACTATCTCTGGAAAGGATGAATAATATCATAGAGATAGATAAAACAAATATGGTAGCTGTGGTAGAACCGGGAGTTGTAACCAATGACCTATGCAAAAGGGTAGCAGAAGAGGGACTATACTATGCAGGATATCCCATGAGTGTAGAGACAAGTTTTATAGGGGGAAATGTGGCCACCAATGCAGGGGGCAGTAAAGTTATAAAATATGGAAATACAGGACACCATGTATTAGGAATAGAAACCGTATTGGGATATGGAGATATAGTGGAGTTTGGAGGAAAAAGAAGAAAGGATTCAAGTGGATATAATTTTATAAACATCATGGTAGGCTCTGAGGGTACATTAGGGATATTCACAAAGATCTATCTAAACCTTATCCCTCTTCCTGGAAAGACTGTTGATCTCCTTATACCCTTCCGCAGCTTAGATGAAGCGATAGCAAATGTTGCAATTACGATAAAAGAAAGCAGTGTACTTCCCACCGCCGTAGAGTTTATAGATAAGATCTCCGTGGAACTTGGATCAAGATACAATAATACTACCCTACCCTATCAGGAAGAGGCCACAGCATACCTCATAGTACAATTTGAAGGAAGAACAAAAAAGGAATTAGAAGAGATATATGAAAAAGCAGGAAAGGTAAGCCTTGAAAATGGAGCAATCGATGTATTTATAGCAGATAACCGTACATTTTCAGAAAAGATCTGGAGGATAAGAAGAAATTGGCTGGAAGGGTTAAAGGCATTTGACCCCTATGTACCTACAGGTGATGTAGTAGTTCCTACAGCAAAGATTCCAGATATAATGGAATTTATACAGAAGACATCAAAAAAATATAGTGTTACTATACCTGTTGCAGGCCATGCAGCAGATGGAAATCTCCACCCTGCACCAATGAAACCACAAAAGATGCCTCCTAAAGAATGGATGAAGGTATCTGAAGAAATATTAAAAGAAATTGCACTTGCTGCAGCCAGATTAGGAGGTGCAGTAAGTGGAGAGCATGGAATAGGGTTTATAAAAAAAGGACTTTTACCTGTTACAAAGAAAAAAGAATTTGAGCTTATGAAAATAATAAAAGAGGATTTTGATCCCAATTATATAATGAATCCAGGAAAATTATTCTGAAATTTTATCATTTAGGGGTTGACAAAGAAAGAGATTTATCATAGAATAAAAGTCACTTAAAATTAAATATCAAAAAAAGGAAGACAAGTAACTGTGGAATCTTCTTCCAGAGAGCCGCCGGTTGGTGAGAGGTGGTAAGAAATCCATAGTGAAACTCACTTCCTTATCAAGAGGGAAAGAAAGTACCTTTTGACGCATATAAAGCGTTACCATAAATTAAGGGCCATTATGGCTAAAATAGGGTGGTACCACGAGAAGACCTCCGTCCCTTGACGGAGGTCTTTTTTTATATCAATTTAAGAAAGGAGGGTTAAGATGAGATTAACCGGGGCAGAGATGGTAATTGAAGCCTTAAAAAGAGAAAACGTAGAGATAATATTTGGCATACCAGGAGGAGCAATGATCCCTGTGTATGATGCACTATACAAGTCAGACCTAAAACATATACTTACTCGTCATGAACAAGGGGCTGCACATGCAGCAGACGGATATGCAAGAGCCACCGGAAAAGTAGGGGTATGTTTTGCCACATCAGGGCCTGGAGCCACTAACCTCACCACTGGTCTTGCTACTGCATATATGGATTCTGTACCTGTGGTGGCATTTACCGGACAGGTACCTACAAGTCTTATAGGAACAGATGCCTTTCAGGAAACAGATGCTACAGGAATTACTATGCCAATAACCAAATACAACTTTTTGGTAAAAGATATAAAGGAACTCCCACATGTTATAAAAGAGGCATTTTATATTGCCCGTTCAGGCAGGCCAGGACCTGTACTTGTAGATCTACCAAAGGACATACAAAATGCAGAAGGAGAGTTCGATTATCCAGATAACATCACAATAGAAGGATATATCCCAGATCCCCCTGTTTCTAAAAGAGAAGTCTTGAGGATACTCGATGTCATTAAAGAATCCAAAAAACCCATTATAATAGCAGGTGGAGGAATTATAATAAGTGAGGCATCAGAAAAGTTAAGAGAATTCGTAAACCTTACAAAAATACCTATTACCACTACACTTATGGGCCTTGGAAGTTATCCAGAAACAGATGAGCTTTCCCTCGGTATGCTTGGGATGCACGGGACAAGATATGCAAATTATGCAGTATCTGAATGTGATCTCCTCATAGGTATAGGAATGAGGTTTGATGATAGAGTCACAGGCAAAATAGAAAAATTTGCACCTCACGCAAAGATAGTACATATCGATCTTGATAAGGCAGAAATTGGAAAATTGGTAAATACCTTCTTAGGTGTAGTAGGTGATGCAAAGAGGGTGCTCAATATACTAAATGAAGAGATTAAATCAAAAGGGTTATCCTTTGATTTTTCATCATGGCATGAAACCTTAAGAGAATGGAAGGAAAAGCATCCATTAAAGTATGATTTAAGTGATGAAGGAGGAGTAAAACCCCAGTACATTGTAGAAACAGTAGGAAAGCTGACAAATCACAAGGCTATTATAATAGGAGAGGTAGGCCAATCCCAGATGTGGGCTGCCCAATTCTACAAATATATAGAACCAAGAACTCACCTATCATCAGGTGGTCTGGGGACCATGGGATATGGCCTTCCTGCAGCAATAGGGGCAAAGCTTGGGAGGCCTGATAAAATTGTTGTAGATATATCTGGAGATGGAAGTTTTCAGATGAATCTTCAAGAACTTGCAACCATATCTCACAATAAAATACCTATTGTAATAGCACTTATAAATAATGAATATCTCGGGATGGTAAGACAGTGGCAAGAGTTATTCTATGATAAGAGATACTCTCATACGAGTCTCTCTGGTAATCCAGACTTTGTAAAACTCGCAGAGGCCTACGGTATCCCTGCGAAAAGGGTAACAAAAAATGAAGATGTAGAATCTGCACTAAAAGAGGCCATAGAATCTGGGACCCCATATCTCATAGATTTTATAGTAAAGAAAGAGGAAAATGTATTCCCCATGGTGCCTGCAGGGGCAGCCTTGGATGACATGATAGGATAGGAGGAAGAAAATGAAAGAAACTATTGGTATTTTAGTGAAAAATCATCCAGGAGTATTAAGTAGAATAGCGGGACTCTTTACGAGAAGGGGATATAATATAGTAAGTATTGCAGCAGGTACAACTGAAGATCCAAAATATACTCGTATAACCATTGTAGCAGAGGGAGACAAAAGGACCCTCGATCAGATAGTACATCAACTAAATAAACAACTTGATGTAATAAAGGTAATTGTACTCGGAAGGGATGAATCAGTAAGAAGAGAGCTTGCACTTTTAAAGATCGAAATAAAATCTGGAATGGAAAGATTAGAAGTTATGGAAATTGCAAATGCATTTAGGGCAAATATTGTAGATATAGGTAAAAAAATTATTACTGCTGAGGTCACAGGGCCTACAGAAAAGGTAAATGCCTTTATATCCCTTATGTCAGAATTTGGCATAAAAGAGATTGCAAGAACAGGGAAAATAGCCCTCTCAAGAGGACCCATGAGTATTCGTGAAGAAAAAGAAGATATCGAATGGGAGGAGGAATAAAATGGCAAAGATCTATTATGAGAAAGATGGAGATTTAAACTATTTAAAGGGGAAAAAAGTTGCTGTAATAGGATATGGAAGTCAGGGAAGGGGTCAATCATTAAATCTAAAGGATAGCGGTGTAGATGTAGTAATAGGACTTAGAAAGAATGGAAAATCATGGAATAGGGCAAAGGAAGACGGTATGGAGGTTGCAACCATTGAAGAGGCTGCAAAAATGGCTCAAGTCATTCAAATACTTATACCTGACCATCTTCAAGGAGAGATATACAGAGAAAAGATTGCCCCATATATGGAAGAAGGGGATATGCTCATGTTCTCTCATGGATTTAATATCCATTTCTCTCAAATTATACCTCCAGAAAATGTAGATGTGACGATGATTGCACCAAAAGGCCCTGGCAATCTTGTAAGAAGAATGTATGTAGAGGGAAAGAGTGTACCTGCACTCATAGCTGTAGAACAGGACTATACAGGAAAGGCAAAAGAAATTGCACTTGCCTATGCAAAGGCAATTGGCGCACTTAAGGCAGGTGTAATAGAGACCACATTCAAAGAAGAGACAGAAACCGACTTATTTGGTGAACAAGCGGTGCTATGTGGTGGCGTCTCGGAGCTTATGAGGGCAGGTTTTGATACACTGGTAAATGCAGGCTATCAGCCAGAGATTGCCTACTTTGAATGTATAAATGAGATGAAGCTTATAGTAGACCTTATATATGAAGGTGGAATTACCTATATGAGAAAGGCAATAAGTGATACAGCAGAATATGGTGATCTAAAAATGGGTAAAAGGATCATTACAGAAGAGACAAGAAAAGAGATGAAAAAGCTACTCTCTGAGATCCAAAGCGGTCAATTTGCAAAAGATTGGCTTACAGAAAATAAAGTTGGTAGACCCTTCTTCTATACAATGAGAAAGAAAGAGGCCAACCATCTTGCAGAAAAAGTAGGGGCAGAACTAAGAAAGATGATGCCCTGGCTCAAAAAGGATAAAGAAGGTTGATAGGGGGACCCCCTATCAACCTTCTTTATTTACATACCCCAATGCATTAGAAATCCTCTTAGAATACTCCAAAACAAGCTCTATAAAATAATCTAACTTCTCATTAGTAAATCTTGTTATAGGAACAGATATACTAAATGCAGCAACAAGTTCTCCATTGTAATCAAATATAGGTCCTGAAACGCACTTTATTTCCCTTTCATGTTCACTATCATCTATAGAATATCCCCTCATTTTTATCTTTTCCAAATGCATCTTAAGCTCTTCCTTATCTGTAATTGTATTTTCCGTATGCCGTTTTAGGCCCTTTTTCTCTACTACTTCATCCAATACATAAGGAGGGGAAAAGGCAAGGAGGGTCTTTCCCAACCCTGTACAATGTAGAGGTGCCTTCTTTCCTATCATGGAATACATACGTATAGTCTGAGGACTTTCCACCTTATCTATATATAATACCTCATATTCATCCATTATTCCTAAGTGAATAGTCTCTCCTGTCTTCTCCCTTAACTCTTCAAGGTATGGATGCACATCCTTTCTAAGTTCAAGATTGTTAAGTACAAGACTACCTATCTCGAAAAGCTTAAGTCCTGGCCTATATTTATGATCCTGGTTATTGCTTTTTACATAACCCTTCTGGACCATGGTATGCAGGATTCTATATATTGTAGCTTTGGGCAAACTCAGGTTTTTACTTAATTCAGATATAGTAACACCATCTTTTGCATTTACCACATATTCAAGGATAGAAAAGGCCCTATCTATAGACTGAACACTCCCCACTATCTCCTCGCCTCTCTTATTTTACCTATAAATTCCTCTGCCAGTTTTGTAAGTTCTTCATATCTATTATTTTCAATTAACTCTTTTCTCATAAGGCCCCCTCCTGCACCTACGGCATATGCACCAGCCTTTATATATTCAGCCACATTGGAAAGATTAATACCACCTGTAGGTACGAATTTTGCATATTTTATAGGCCCAAGTATATCCTTTATGAACCTTGGCCCCAGGACATCTGCAGGGAAAACCTTTAAAAGGTCAGCACCTAACTCAAGTCCTTTTACGATCTCTGTAGGGGTCATTACCCCAGGAATCACAGGGATACTATATCTGTTACAGATCTCTATCACCTTTTCGCTAAGGTTCGGGGATACGATAAACTCTGCACCGGCAAACATAGCAGATCTTGCACTCTCTGAATCAAGCACTGTCCCTGCCCCAACTACAATGTCTGTCCCCTCAAATTCCATTTTTATCTCTTCGATGGTCTTAAGTGGTTGAGAACTATTCATTGTAATCTCTAATACCTTTACTCCTCCTTTTACAATAGCATCTGTCACTTTTTTTGTCTTCTCTCTTTCCATTCCCCTCATTACTGCTATGATACCTGTATCTTTAATGAGTTTTAAAATTTTCTCTTTATTCAATTTTTACCTCCTATCTATTTATTTCTTCCCTTTTACCTAAAAATACCTCTAAATCCTTCCAGGTAGGATATCCCTCTATGTCACCCTTTACTGTAAGGGCAAATGCCCCCAAGGCATTGGCAAGCTCTACAGAATCTTCAAGGGAATAGCCCCTCAGTAACCCTGCCACAAATCCTGCATCAAATCCATCCCCTGCACCTATAGGATCCACTACTTTCGAAATCTTATAACCAGGTATGCTAACAATCTTATCCTCTGTACCCAGTATAGCACCTTCCTCACCCACTTTGAGCACTATCACTCTGCTTCCTATATCCAAGAATTTCTTTATTATATCCTGGGGCTTTTCCATATCCAGAAGTACCCTACCCTCCTCTAAACCTGGAAATATTATATCTACCTTTGATACAATATCCAGTATCGTCTTCTTCATCTCATCAATACCCCAAAGCTTAAACCTTAAATTGGGATCAAAGGTAATGGTAAGGCCATTTTTATGTGCAATATCTATTGCCCTATATATGGTTTCCTTACAAGAATCACTCAGAGCAGGGGTGATACCTGTAAGATGTAAATATTTCGCCTGGGATATATATTCTTCATCCAGATCCTCTGGTCTCATATGACTTGCTGCAGAGTCCCTCCTATAGTAATATACTTTAGTATCCCCTACTATACGTCTCTCTTTTATCATTAATCCTGTAGGATGTACAGGGTCCTTAATTATATGAGATACATCTACCCCCTCTCCCCTTATAAAGAATTCCAAATAATCTCCAAAACCATCCTCCCCTACTCTACTTATCCATCCTACTTTTACTCCTAAACGCGAAAGTGCTATGGCAAAGTTTGATTCTGCCCCACCTATCTGTTTTACAAATCTATTTATATATTTTAATGAGCCCTCTTCTTCAGGGTTTAGAAGCACCATTGTCTCACCCAAGGTCACTACATCTATCATATATGCCTCCTTTTTGATATCTTTTCATATAATGAAATAGTGTTTCATTATATGACTACATTTTAATAATATAGCAAAATATTTTAAATGTCAATACCGACATATGTCGGTGGTTACAAAAAGCTTGTAATTACAAGAGAAATAAAGGAAAAATTTTCTTTTATAATACAGGATTTCGAAATAGACAAATATTGAATTATCAATATCTTTATGGTAAAATTATTTAAATAATTATATAATTGGTTTTTAAATAAGTTTTTCTTGACAAAAAGAAGTAATGGTATATAATTTTTTTAAATAAGCTCAAAAAACCGCCTGCTGGGTTTTGAGCACATAAAAGGCGGATTATAAATATCCCAGTCTTAAGTCTTTATAACTTAAGTAGGGGTTAGAATGAACATTTCCAATGAAGAACTCCTAAAAATATACAAAACCATGGTGACCATTAGGATTTTTGAGCAAACCGCAGAGCAAAACTTCCTTCAGGGAGAAATTCCAGGCTTTATTCACCTGTATATAGGAGAAGAAGCGATAGGGGCAGGCATTATTTCTCAACTAAGAGAGGATGACTTTATAACAAGCACTCACAGAGGTCATGGACATATGATTGCAAAGGGAGCAGATCTTAAAAAGATGATGGCAGAATTATATGGAAAAGAAACGGGCTATTGCAAAGGAAAAGGTGGTTCTATGCATATTATGAATTTTGACCTTGGGGTACTTGGGGCCAACGGAGTAGTAGCAGGAGGGTTACCCATCGCAGTGGGTGCAGGCATGGCTATAAAGTTAAAAAGAGGAGACCAGGTAGTGGTATCATTCTTCGGAGATGGGGCCACGGGAAGAGGTGCATTTCATGAGGCACTAAATTGGGCAAGTGTATATGGGTTACCAATAATATTTGTAAATGAGAATAATCAATACGCCTCCACCGCGAAATATGAAAGGGTGGTACCTGTAAAAAGTATAGCAGAAAGGGCAAAAGCGTACAATATGCCTGGTATTTCTGTAGACGGAAATGACCTTTTTGAAGTATATAAAGTAGCAAAAGAGGCAATAACACGTGCAAGAGGGGGAGGAGGTCCTACACTAATTGAGGCAAAAACCTATAGACTAAAAGGACACTTTGTCGGGGATCCTGAAAAATATCGAGAAAAAAGTGAAGTGGAAGATTGGTGGCAAAGGGAACCTATAAAAAGGGTGGAAAAATATATGATGGAGAATGGCATATTAGATAAAGAAAAGAAAAAAGAGATATATGAAAGGATAAAAAGGGATGTAAATAGTGCTGTAAAATTTGCAAGGGAATCATCATTTCCTAAAAAGGAAGATGCACTTTCAGACCTATTTGTAGATGATTTTAAATATGACTACTGAGTATTGAGTATAAGGAGAAAAAAATGAGAGAGATAAGTTTTTCTGAGGCCATTTGTGAGGCAATAAAAGAAGAGATGGAAAGGGATCCTACTATATTTACCTATGGAGAGGATCTCTCAAAACAAGGAGGAATATTTGGTACATATAAATGTTTACTCTCCGAATATGCAG
>JALVIU010000288.1 GCA_027028665.1 Candidatus Atribacteria bacterium
CTGAGAGCTCCTTGCTACACCCACTATATCTGCACCTGCTTCTGCAAGACCTGCTGCTATTCCCTGTCCCAATCCCTTGCTTGAACCAGTAACAATTGCTACTTTTCCATTCAAGGAAAAACTCTCTAATATACTCATCTATATCCTCCACTATTTTTTAGGTACATAGTCCTTTAAAGGATCCCAATCAGGGAATATAAAATCTTTTCTGGATACATTATATCCCTTTGCTTTAACCTTCTGGATCTCTTCATCAAGTGCCTTTTCAGATTTTGCCTTGAGATCCATTAATCTCTTTGCAAATTCATCAGGAGAAGATTTCTTTATAAGACAATCTCCAATGATTTCCCATACATTTGGATGTATACTTGGAAAGCGTACAAAGCCTGCTTCAGGATTGTTAAACTGAGGAATTGGTGCGATCCTTGAAATCTCAGGTGAGAGCTTTATGATCTTTGCACTTACAGGGTTCTTTGTTATTTTTGCATTATCGATAGTTACGAGAGGAGATAAGTCGTATCCCTGTTTTACAAGCTCTTTCTGGAAGGCATCAGATGCCAGGAATTTAAGTACTTCTATTGCCTCTTTTGGGTGCTTTGTCTTGGATGATACATACCAGGATGGTGGAGATGTAGGATTGAGTGGATAGTATCCAGCCCTTCCATCATCAGGTACAGGAGCAGGTGCTACACTGTAGTGGGTGAATTTTCCTCCTGACATCTTTTTGAATACACCTGGCATCCATACCCCACCAAAGTAAAATGCAGTCCTTCCCTGGATAAACATGGTCCTTGCTGTTACCTTATCCAGTGATGCAAACCCAGAAGGAACAATACCATCCTTTACGAGGGGAAGCATGAACTCTGCATAGACCTTTTTCCATAAAGGAGAATCATAGTCATACTCTCCTCTCTTCCAGTCGATAAATGGCTCAAGTATACCCAATGTAGCTGTGATACCCCTGAAGGTTCTTGCGATATTTGCACTCTTTGTCCCGGGGATTACCATTGCATAGAACTTACCCTTTCCTGCCTCATTTATCTTCTTTGCTACTTTTAAGAATTCACCCCAGGTCTTTGGTATATCCTTTTCAGGGTCAAGACCTGCCTTTTTAAGGACATCTATATTGTAGTACATCCATCCCCTTCTTGCTATTCTGTAATCACCTTTTGCAGGGATTGCCACAATGTGTCCATTTATCTTATCTACACCTTCATAGAAGTATGCAGCAGGGAATCTCTTGAAGAAGTCTTCACCTAAGTATTCATCGAGGTTTAAGGTCCATCCCCTTCCTGCCATCTCTACTGGTTTTACCACTGCATGGAAGAAGATATCCGGAGTCTTGCCAGATTTAAATGCAAGGCTTAATACCTGGTCGTACTGGCTCTGAAGGATTGCATTCCATTCAATTTTTATACCAGAATCCTTCATGGTCTCATTGTAGACCTTTTCCATTACACTTTTCAATTCTTGAGACCATGTCCAGATCTTTACTGTAGTTGTTGAAAATGCACTAATTGTAAGGGTTGTAATGAAGATTACAGTTAATAAAAATACAAGGGTCTTTCTACTCATATCCTTTCCTCCTTTTTATTTTTTAAATATAAGGATTTAAACTGCAAATATTTAAGTTAATTATCCCACCTCCCTTCTTTTATCCTTTTATCGCACCTGCTAAAGATTCAAAGAAATACTTCTGGAACATGACAAATACTATAACAGTTGGAATAATGGATAATGCCATAGCAGCTGTTAGTGCAGTCCAGTCATTTGTATATTCCCCGAAAAATGCAAACATGCCCACACTCAAGGTCCTTGCACGAGGATTTCCCAGTGTAAGGATAAGAGGGAATAAGAATCCATTCCAGCTTCCTACAAATTGAAATATCGCTACTGTCCCTATTATGGGTTTAGATATGGGTAGCATTACCTTTAAAAAGATCTGAGGAAAGCTTGCCCCCTCAACGATTGCTGCCTCTTCCAGATCCTTTGGAATAGATGCAAAATAACCTGCAAAGAGCATAAGATACATTGCATGGGAGACCCCTGATCCTGCCAGTATAAGACCTGTGATTTTATTTAGAAGACCCAATCTCCTGACGATATCAAATATAGGTATAAATGTATAACGAGATGGAAGTAAAATAGTTGCAAGGAGGAACATAAGTATTATCCTCTTTCCAGGAAAGTGATATCTACCAAGTACATACCCTGCTGTAGATGTTAGAAATATAACTATTATTGTAGATGAAATACTATATATAAATGAATTTATCGTGTATACGGAAAAATTTGCACTTACCCATGCCCTTTTATAGTTTTCAAATGTAGGTTTTTGAGGTATGAGCCCCAGGGGATTGGAAAACATTTCATCCATAGGTTTAAAGGATGTAGAGAGTGTCCATATAAGTGGATAGATCCACACAAGCACAAGAATTATGAGTATTGTATGGAGCATTAGCCTTTTATTCTTTATCATTTTAAGATGTCCTCCTTCTTATTATTTGTTGAACTATACCTATGGAGACAAGTACCATTACAAAAAACATTGCCACAGCAGATGCAAAACCTATTCTTATATTGGAATCTTCAAAGGCAAGCCTATAGATATATGTGGATACAACATCTGTCCTGAATGATGGACCTCCATCTGTCATTACCTTTACAAAGTCAAATACCCTGAGAGCAAACACAAAACCAAACAGAGTAATTACTACAGCTATCTTTTTAAGCATGGGTAGTGTTATATATAGAAATCTCTGTACAGAGTTTGCACCATCGATAGATGCAGCTTCATATAGTTCATTGGGTATAGTCTGGAGCCCTGCCATCCAGTAGATCATATATCTTCCAAATACCTGCCAGGTAGATACAATGATGATTGTCCACATGGCAAGGGAGGGGCCAAGCCAGTCTATAGGTTGTGTGATGAGGTGTAGATTTTGGAGTATGCCATTCACAGGTCCAAAAAATGGATTTAGAAGTAGTCTGAATACCAGTCCAATAACTGCTGTTGGTGTAACGACAGGAAGGAATATGAGTACCCTGTACAGTGTGCGTCCTTTTAATTTGGAATTGTTCAGTATAATCGCGATGATAAGGGCAAGGGGAAGTTTTATAAGATTCTGGACAATTGCGTAGAAGAAGGTATTTTTAAATGCATTCCAGAAGTAGGGATCATGGACCAAAGTGGAATAATTTTGTAATCCTATATAGTCTTTGGGCCACCCGACAC
>JALVIU010000289.1 GCA_027028665.1 Candidatus Atribacteria bacterium
CAGGTACTCTATAAGGGGTCTCAGTCCTTCTCCCAATAGGTAGTCCTAATTTATGCATAAAGTATCCAAAAGCCCTTGAAGAGACCTTTGTTGAGAATTCCCTTGTATTAGTTATATATCCATCATCATTCCATGGAGTTTTTATTTTGATCTTTCTATCCCTTACATGTAAAGCGGAAGTCTTTATTCCTAAATCCTCAAAATCCTTGATTAAGGCAACAAGCCCATCTTTTTCACCATAAAAGATTAAAGTAAGTCTATTAGAATTATATGAAAGAGAGGCATCTCCAAATGCAAAACCTAAGAGTCTTGCTATTTTCCCTATCATAGGATGATTATATGTAAAGGGGATGAGCCCTTTCTTCTCTAAAAAAGAGGCTATTTGTGAATCGTATTCTTTAAAATCACCTCTGGCTAATATACTGTCCCCTTTTTCCTCATAAGGAACCCCTTCAAATGGATAGACTACAATTTGATCTCCCTCTTTTAAAGAGCTTAAGTCTTTATATCCATTATCTGTCAATACAGGATGGGTACCACTACCCTCCATTTCTCTATCATTTTCGGTAATGATCCTCAAGGCAGGTTCATCTTTTTCCTTTTGTGCTACAAATAGGATATTTGAACTATCATTATGCCCTTCATCTATATTATATATCTTAAGGTGTTTCTCAGAAATGCCTCTTTCCATAAGTTCAGTTGGTAATACCCAATACCCTTCATCTGTCAAGATCTTAGTATCTGGGGCAATACAGTTTATATCGTAGCCTACACCTCCAGGGGATATTACACCACCCTCTTCCGGGTCAGTAGCACCTATACCCCCTATAGGAAAACCGTATCCCCAATGTATATCAGGCATAGCTATGGAGTACTTTTTTATACCAGGCAGGCATGCTATATTGGCAAGCTGGGTAAGGGCATTATCCAGAAGTGCCTTATCCAGAAGTTCCTCATCTGCATAGAATATCCCGGGAACCTGCATACAGGGGATAGTACCCTTAGGTATTATATATTTATACTCTTCTATCTTTTCTATGTCTTTTCTTGAGATCATATATACCTCCTCTTACTTTTTGTATTATAACATATTTTTCAAAACACTTTTACACCTTACTTAAAAGCTTTTGTTTTAGAAAGTCTAAAACTACTGTGAAAATAAAAATTAGGTATAAGGAATAAATAAGGGAGAAAACTACAAAGTAAATTATTTTAAGATATTCTTAAGGATAATGGATAGGTATAAGAGACAAAACGAAGGGAAGATCTCCTCTATGTCCAGAAAAGAGAAATGTTAAAAATAAAAATTTATTTTGGTATCTTGAAATTTTTGAAAATAAGTATTATAATTGAAGTAGTTTAATAATAGGGGGGGATAGAAGTGCAAAGGAGACACCTTTTTTTCATCTTTCTTATTGCATCAGTGCTTCTCTTTATTTTCTCAGGCTGTACAGGAAGCCAAGTGGCAGGCTACATTACTCTTGTAAGTGAAGATGAAATTGCGGGTGGAGGCGTATGGCTAGACAATGAATATCAAGGAGTTGATTTAGAAGGAAATGGTAGCGTCACATTATATAATGTAACATTTGGGGCTCACCACCTTGGTATAGGTTACAATAATGCCATTGATTATGGAACAATCTATGTAACTCATACAGGACAGACCTTCTATCTGAATGGGCAAGGGCAAGTACACGAATAATCCTTATAAAGAAGTAGGGGTAACCCCTACTTCTTTATAAATAATTCCACTACCCAGATTACATATGGTGCAAAAATAGCTGTTGCAATTCCCATAAGAATAAATCCTACACCACTTGCAGCACCCTGAAGTATCCCCTCTTCCACAGCCCTTGCTGTTCCTATTCCATGTGATGTAATCCCCATGGATATTCCCCACACAATAGGATGATCTATCTTAAAGATTTTGAGAAATAAAGGGCCTAAAAGTGCACCTTCAATCCCTGTTATTATTACAAATACAGCGGTAAGTGATGGCACTCCTCCCACAATTTCAGATACTTTCACAGCTATAGGTGTTGTTATAGATTTGGACACCATGGAGAGGGCCACTACCTCGGTACCACCAACTATCTTTACAAATAGATAGGCAATAAGAATCCCTATTATTGAGGAAAGGGTAACGGTAGATATTATTTCAAAGAAATACCTCTTTATAATATCCCATTTCTTATATAAAAGATATGCAAGGGCGACTGTTGCAGGGTTTAAAAAAAATATAAAAACCCTTCCTCCTTCCCAGTATGTATTAAAATCTATACGGAATATCTCTATAAACAGGACTATAAGAATAGATGGCAAAAGCACAGGATGTGTAATAAAATTTCTGTAATGGCTATACAATCTCTTTGAAAGCCAGAAGGTAAAGAAGGTGATAAAGAAACCAAAAATCCACTTCATTATCTTTTTTTCCTTAACATAAGAAACCTAAAAAACCAAGATGCAAAAAAGAGAACAACAATATATGAGCCAAAAAGAGAAAAAGCTATCGCAATGGCTTCTTTCTTTAAAAGTGATTTATAAGTTATAATTTGTACAAGATATGGGATAAAAAATAGTATAAGATATCCAATAAGGAGGTTACTTGCATCCTCTATGATTTTCTCCTTTAAAATTCCTGTCTCCAACAAGAAAAACATGAGTATAAAACCTATTACATTCCCTGGAATAGAAAGATGTAGGAAATGTTGAATAAGCTCCCCTACAAGATAGATCCCATAAATAATAAAAAACCCTAACAGGATTATACTAAATTTCGCCAAATACTTCTTCATGAAACTCCCTTCTCAGTATCTGCATCTCTTCTTTGTGGATATCCTTTGGATGCACCCTATTTGTAAATAGTATAGCCACCCTTCCTACCTTACGAGAAAAGTAAAGAGATGTACCTGTATAACCTGTATGCCCAATAAGTTTCCCAAGTATTTGCCACCCAAGACCCCTATCGCTTTCAAGCCCTTTTGTATAATTTTTCTCCATCTTACCTATTATAGCCTCTGACAAGATACCTTCTCCATAATTCAGGATCATCTTTGCATATCTATAGAGATCTTCTATCCTGGCAAAAAGACCTGCATTTCCTGATATCCCTTCGAGATGTGCGGCAAGGGGATCATGAACCACACCATGAATAAGTCCCCTCTCTGGGTCACACTTGGTAGGGACAATCTCATCCCTTTTTATACCATATTTAAGGGGTGTATATGTAATATGGTTCATGCCAAGTGGTTTATAAATCCACCTTTTTGCCACATTATAGGGTTCATCTTCTACTACCTTTTTCACAATATAAAAGAGTGTAACAAAATTGATACAACTATAGGTTACACCTTCTCCTGGTGTTTTCTCCAGGGGTTGGACAAGGACTTTTTTCATTACATTATTCCTTCTTATACCCCTTAGATCCAGAAGGTATGAATAAAACCCTGATGTATGGGTAAGGAGATGGAGAAGGGTTATATCCCTTTTTTCAGAAGGTAGTTCAGGGAAAAATCTATAAAGTGTATCAGAGAGTGAGAGTTCCCCCCTATCTACAAGGATCATTATGAGAGGTGTGGTAATGAGTATCTTTGTAAGAGATGCAAGATCATAATACATAGAATCCTTTATCCCTTTTTCATATGGGACAATCTGATAGTGGCCTAAAAAACCTTTTACTTCTACATGATCCTTATCTCCTACAAGATATGTAGCGCCTGGAATAACCCCTTTTTGTATATATTTGTCTATAATCTCTCTTATTTTCTCTTCTCTCATTTTTTCACCTCAACCAAATTTTAAAAGTGCAAGCATCACAAAAAGTGGATATGTAATAAGTGATACTATATATACAAACACACTCACTTTACCAATAAGTGCATCATTTCCCCCATAGACCATGGAGTATGTAGCAGAATTAACAGCAGTTGGCGCTGCTGCCTCAAGTATAAATACTATCTTTATATATGAAGGGATGTTAAGAGGTAAAAGTATTAAGAAGAAGCTAATTGGAACAATAACAAGTTTTATAAGGATGGCCCATAAGATATAAGGAAGGGTAGGTTTTGTTTTTGTAGTGTAGGCATAATAAAGGCTCCCACCAAGTGTAAAAAGGATAAGAGGTATAGTAACATCTCCTATCTTGGAAGATACATCTACAAAAAATGTAGGTATAAACCTATAAAGGCCAGTATACACCAAGAGAATGGAAAATACTACAGAGATAAATGGGGGATTAAATATGGATTTTAACACATCTATAACTTTCGGTATTTTTTTCTGAAAAAGAAGTCTGGAAAAGGTAATGATAAGTGGTGTAAAGAATAGAACAAATAAAAATATATAGATATAATAAGTCTCTGCCATAGCCTTTGAAAAAAGGGCACTTACCACAGCTATAGGGAAAAAAGCCCCATTCTGAAAAGAGGATATAAGGTAAAATTCTTTTTCTCCTTCCTTTGGTCTTATCATCTTTATAATAAAAAAAGAAATTATAAGGGCAAAAGCTGTAAGTAAAAGATCTAAAAAGGGAAGTACATACCATGTCTTTCCTATTACCTTTGGAAACCTTCTCATCATTGAGGAAAAAATAAGAAAAGGAAGTGTAATGTTTATAGTGAAATTCCCGATTTCTATAGCAGTGTTACGAGAAAGTATTCTCCATTTAAATGCCAGAAAACCTAAAAAAACAAAAATAGAAAGCTCAGCTACTACTTTAAATACTATACTTATGGTAGTCATATTCTTGACTCTTATCCTTTTTGAGATGATGTTTAGTATATCATCAATACACAGAGATTGTCAAATATTAACTGAATCCGGACAGTATCAACTTAACTTCCGGTTGAAATATATCCCACTATAATTTCCTATGGGTCATAAATAATTTTTTCCATTATCTGAGGATAAAAGAGAGGGGAAGCAATCAAGATAGAGCTCATCTCTCAAGCCCCTTTAGATGAATAGAGAGTTAGAAGGGGTTAAAAAGAAGAGAAAAAGCCAAACCCATAAAGCCCTCTCCTTTGTAAGGAGAGGGCTTTAAATCCCTTCCTGATGAGAAAAATCGCCCCATATACACCTTCCTTCCCTACCAAAAAGGAGGGCTAAGGAGAGGGTGTGGTAATTGGGGTTAAGCTTTAAAACCTTTAACAAGCTCTGCTAGCTCTTCTGCATATACTTTAATATTTTCGGACTCTTTACCCAGATTTTCTGCAAGGGTCGCATTTTTCTGTGCTACCTCACTTACTACCATTACTGCATTTCTCATCTCTTTAGAGGCCGATGCCTGCTCTTCTGTTGCCGCTGAGATTTGTGCTACAAGGTCACTTACATTGGATATGCTGTCCCCTACTCCTTCCAATTTCCCTAAACTTGTCTTTATATCATCCAGTATCTTCTCTATTTTTTGGATAGATGCCTTTGCAGCCTCACTTGCTGTTTCTCCTGCTTTTTTCTCTATTTCAATATTTTCACTTATGGTATCTATCATCTGGGTAATCTGTCCTATGCTATCATCAATAAGAATAAAGGTATCCCCTGCTTCTCTTACAAGCTTCATACCCCTTTCTACTTCTTCCTTTCCTTCTTCAGAAGATCTAACTGCAATCTCTACTTCACTCTGTATACCCTTTATAAGCTCTCCTATCTCACCTGCTGCCTGCTGTGATCGCTCTGCAAGTTTCCTTACCTCATCTGCCACAACGGCAAAACCCTTACCATGTTCACCTGCACGTGCTGCCTCAATGGCTGCATTTAATGCAAGGAGATTTGTTTGATCCGCTATATCTGATATAACATCTATAATTTTACCTATCTCTTCTGAGGATTTTCCAAGCTTATCCACAACACCTGCAAGTTCTTCTACCTTACCATTTATATTTTCCATACCCTGTATACTATTTTCTATGGCCTTTCGACCATTTTCTGCATAGGTATTTGCAGTCTCTGAAAGCTTTCTCGTATCCTGCGCAGAGGTTATCGATCTCTCTATGGATGCACTCAGCTCACCCATTGCTATCCCTGCCTTTTTTGCATCATCCCCTACACTCTTTGCATACTCTACTATATTTCTCATCTGTTCTATCACATTATCTGCACTTTGAGCAAGTTCCTCACTCTTTTTTGTTATGTTCTGTGCACTCTCTGCTACCTCCCCAATAGATGATGTAAGCTCCTCTACTGTTGCAGACACTTCTTCAGCACTTGATGCAAGGGATGAAGATGCATCCACCATATCATTTGATACATTAGCCAGGGTATTTGATGTATCTGTAAGGGCATCTGAAGTACGTTTTGTTTTTGAGACTATATTTCTAAATGCATCAAGTAGGGCATTAAATGCACTTACCAAGGTAGATATTTCATCATTTCCTTTTACAGGGATTCTAACTGTAAGGTCTGCTTCTCCCCTGTTTATCTTCTCAGCAAAACCACTTATAAGAGAAGTTGCATTTTTAATAGGTTTTGTAATCATGCTGTGTGCAGCAAAAAGACCAATTGCTACAAAGATAATGGCAAGACCAATAATTAGAAATATCTTTATCATCATAGCATTCATCGTTTTTTGTATATCATCAATATAAAATCCTGTAGCAATGACCCAACCCCATTCAGGAAATCCCTTTACAAATGAAAGCTTTGGTGATGGTTTTTCTTCTCCTGGTTTTGGCCACATATATCTTTCAAAACCTTCCCCTTTCTCTTTTGCAATATTTACAATATCTGCAAAGAATTCTTTTCCTGTGGGATCTTTTAAGCCTAATAGATTTTTTCCATTAAGAGATGGCTTTATTGGATGCATAATCATATCACCATTATAGTCATTTACCCAGAAATATCCATCCTTTCCGTACCTTAGCTTTTCTATAACTTTAAGCGCCTCTTTTTTTGCATCCTTTTCGGAAATTTTTCCTGCTTGTGCCTCCTTATAATAAGTAGAAATAACAGAATAAGCAGACTGGGTAAGTAGTTTCAGTGTGGATTCTTTTTCTGTTATTATAGCGGATTTCATTGCACCCATCACAAAGATTCCAGAAGCTATAATTAAGATTAGAAATAATATTATAAAAACAAACAGCTTTCCCTGGATGCTTAATTTGCGAAGACCCATTATCTCCTCCTCCTTTATTTATTGTTAGTATATAAAAAATATTTAAATAATTATACTAAATAAAAAATAGGAAGTCAAGAAGGAGAGGAAGTCAAAAAGCCAATAAATATAATAAGAATAAATATAATAAGTAGCATAACAAAAGAAAACAAATTATTTTTTATTATTTTTAATTTCTTAATAAGGTAAGAATTGAGGACCAAAAAATTAGGTAGGGTAGATATCTACCCTACCTATGCTGTTTTCACTGGAGCACTTTCTTTTATGAGGAACTTCATCCCCAAAAGGATGGCAAAACTTATAGCCACAGGAATTATATTAAGTGTTGCACTTACAAAGCCTAAAGCCCCAAGGCCAAGCCTTATAAGTATGTTTAGGTCTTTCTTAAACCATCCTGTAAGGGATACACCAAATAGATACATGGTAAGTACCGTAGCCAGTAAATAATAGAGTATTCTTATAACAGTCATGACATCCCAATGTGTAACAGTAATCAAAAACATATCAGGATGTGTGAAATAGATATATGGGCCAATATACCCTGCAAGTGCGTACTTTACCGAGTTCTGAGCGGTCTTCCAGAAGTCTCCACCTGCCAGGGCAGAGCCTGCATAAGATGCGAGTGCCACAGGGGGAGTAAGGTCTGCAAGGATACCAAAATAGAACACGAAAAAGTGCGCCGCAAGTAGCGCGACAGCTGCACCATATCCCAATACTGGCTGACTATATACAGGTGAATTAGCAACAATATTATAGACAGCAGGTGCCGCAACCAGGGATGTAATAACATAGTTTGCTGTGGTAGGTACACCCATTCCAAGGATAAGACTAAATATCATCGCCATAAACAAAAGAAGTAATAGATTTCCACCTGCAAGGTCTGTAAGTTTGTATCCAAGACTTGTAACAAGACCTGTCATAGTAAGTACACCCTGAATAAGTCCTGCACTTGCTGCAGCAAGCATAACTGTAGAACTCGTTTTACCTGCATCTATCATAGACTGATAAGTGGCACTGTACATCTTCTTCCCCTCTTCACTCTTTGAGACAGAACCCACTATAAGGGAGAATATAATACCAAATACACCACTCATAAGTAGTATAGATTCTTTGGTAATCCCTATATATTTCATAAGTGCCACAAAAAGCGTAAATAAAAGAGTTATGAATAATTTTTCGTTAAACTTAACATATTTTCCTGAAAACCCAAGTACAAATAGTACTATGGACATTATCAAAAGCACGATAGCCGATATCTTTGCAAGACCTGCACCACTAAACATGAAAAATAGTGTAATAAGTACTACCACTACATAGAGCTGTTCATTTCCCTCTATCTCATCACGGGATACCCATGCAACCCATATACCTATACCAAGTGAGGATATAGCTGCAATGTGTGGTGCAATACCCCAGATAAGGGCAACAGTAATAATCAATATCGGAAGTAATATGTAGAGTTTTCTTATGAAGTAGGCCACAGGGGTAAATTGATCACTGGTTAGGCCTCTTAAACCCAGACGCTTTGTTTCAAGGTCTATAAAGAGGTAGACCCCCGTATAATAGATAATAGCAGGAAGGATTGCCGCTATTATGATCCTATTGTACGGGATACCCAAAAACTGGGCCATAATAAATGCAGCTGCACCCATAATAGGTGGCATAAGCTGTCCCCCTGTAGATGCCACAGGTTCTACAGCACCTGCCGTCTCTGGAGGATAACCCGCCTTTTTCATAAGTGGAATAGTAAAGGTACCTGTTGTCAAAACATTGGCAACAGAGCTTCCACTGACAGTTCCCATAAGTCCACTTGATACAACTGCTGCCTTTGCAGGGCCACCAGAACGGGAGCCAAATACAGAGATCATAAACTCTGTTACATAATCACTTATACCGATCTTAAGCAGAAATGCGCCAAAGAATACAAATGCGAACACATAAATGGTCATAACAAAAAATGGGATTCCAAAGATACCCTGATCCAGATAGAGGTACTGAACTATCCTGGACCAATTAAAATAGGTATCCTGCACACCATATATTAAAAAGACAAACACTATGGCAGGGAGGATCCAACCAAGGGAACGCCTCGTAGCCTCAAGTACGGCAAGTATCGCGATTATGCCAAATATTATATCAAAGGTGTTTACCTCATAGTAGACCATATATGTGGGGTATCT
>JALVIU010000290.1 GCA_027028665.1 Candidatus Atribacteria bacterium
GAAGGCTCATATCCTAAGAGTCCCTTGATAATTACACCTTCCATTCTTATGCCTATACCCTTTGCAAGCTTCTTTACTATTGCATCATAGTCTATTGCATTTCTTATTGCCTGTCTTACCTTTACATTATCAAGGGGTTTCTTAAGGGTATTCATTCCAAGATAACCGATTCTTAAGTTTACACCCCTTGCCATCTTTATGTCAGAGTTTTTCATAAGGTCTAACTTCATCTCATTGGTAAGGGCAAATGCCATATCTACATCGCCCTTTTCGAGCATCATCTTCTGGGTATTTGCTTCCTGAATATCTCTCAAGAGCACTTTTTTAATTTTAGGTGCAGGGCCCCAGTAGTTAGGATTTCTAACCAATGTTATACCTACATTTCTTTCCCATCCCTTTAAGATAAATGGACCAGAACCTGCAGAGTGATCAGTAAGCCATGCCTCACCCCAATCACCGTCTTTTTCGTGTGCCTTTACTACTTTGGAGTCAACTACAGCTGCAACAGGGTTGTAAAGGGTACTTATAAAGTATGCAGATGGTTGTTTTATAGTAATTGCCACTGTATATTTATCCACTGCCTTAATATCTTTTACATTTTCTTGAAGTATCCATGCAGGACCTTTATTTATAGCCATAGCTCTCTTGAATGAATATACTACATCATCTGCTGTCATTTCATTGCCACTTGCAAATTTTATGCCTTTTTTGAGGTAGAATGTCCATGTAAGTCCATCAGGAGATACTTCCCATCTCTCTGCGAGCCCTGGATAAGGCTTAGAAAAATCCCCTGCTTTGTAGACAATAAGAGTATCATAAACATTCATACAGGTGTTAACAGAGCTAAATTCGTATGCTACAGCTGGATCAAGGCTTACTGCATCAAACTTTTCAGCAACTACCAGAATATCCTTTGGTGTTTTTGCCATACCTATAGTGGTAAGACCAAGTGCAAAAATCAGTACCAAAAGGAATACAAAATACTTTTTCATAACATACCTCCTTAAAAATAGATTTAAAAAAATTCTAACACAATTTATTATAGATGTCAATTACTTAAGTGTTTGGGCAAACCAATCTTTTGTAATTTTTATAACCTTTTTAGATGGGCCAAGGTCTTTACTTAAAACACCATATATATGTCCTACACCAGGAATTATTACCTTCATTTGAAGCCTTCCAGGATGATTGTATAGGAGATTTCTTGCACCCTCTACCGATGCTTTATCTTTTTCACCTGCGATTACAAGCAAGGGACCCATGTAATGTGTGATTGACTCATATGGGAATACATTATAGAGGCTTTCGAAAAATGCCTTATTTAAGGTAAATTTTGTCCATCCAAGATCGATAAATACAGAACCCTCATTATAAGCTATGGGGAAATATTTACCAAGCTCTTCCTTAAATACACCTACTACATCACCTGTTGTGCTCCAGAGTGCCAGGGAATCTATCTTTTCTTCTCCTGCAAGTGATGCTGCCACTATACCACCTAAGCTAAATCCCAATACTCCAAATTTTGAAAAAGTATATTTCTTACAATTTTTTAAGTATTTAAGTGCTACCTTTGCGTCATCTATCTGCCCTGTTACTGTAGTATTTTCAAATTTTCCTTCACTCTCACCAGAACCTATAAAATCGATCCTGAGGCTTGCAATACCTACTTTTTCTAATTCTTTTGCAAGATTTAGATAGAAATTGCCCACCTCATCCCTTCTACTTGCAAAACCATGAAGCATTAGTACAACAGGGGGATTTTTTACTCCCTCAGGTACTACAAGCGTTCCTGTGATGGAAAGCCCACGAGAGGGGATCTTTACTACACTTTCCTGGGCGAAAGTTACCCCTGTGAAGAGAACAAGCACAAACAACAGAGAAAGTACAACTACTCTTTTCATACTATCTACCTCCTTTTTAGTAGATGTAACTACTTTATAATTTTAGCATAAAAATTTGTGTATATAAATAATTCAGTAGGGTTTTATACAAAAATATAAAAATTTACATAAATAAATAATTTATATATTTTCTCTTGACAATATTAAAATATATGGTAAAATGTAGGTTGTCAATGGGCCGTTAGCTCAGCTGGTAGAGCACCGGACTCTTAATCCGGGTGTCGCAGGTTCGATCCCTGCACGGCTCATATGTAATGCCCCCATCGTCTAGCGGCCGAGGACACCGCCCTTTCAAGGCGGCGGCATGGGTTCAAATCCCGTTGGGGGCGTTTCCTTTTAATGGGCGAATAGCTCAGTCGGCAGAGCACCTGCTTCACATGTAGGGGGTCACAGGTTCAAGTCCTGTTTCGCCCATTTTTTATTTTCCCCTTTATTCCTTATATGTAACTTCCCTGGATTCCCTATGTCTACAGGAGTTTAGCTTTTTAATTATTTAAGATTCGTATTTGTGCTATAATTAAACCATAAGATATATACAAAGGAGGGATATGATGTACGATATAGAGGGAAAATATGCACTTGTAACAGGAGGATCCCGGGGTATAGGTGAGGCAATTGCCCATGCACTCTATAATAAAGGGGCAAAGGTTGCGATATTTTATAGATCGAGCGAGGATAAAGCAAAAGAGGTGGCGAAAAGGATTGAAGGCATTGCCTTTAGAGTTGATCTTACAGATGTGGAAGATATAAAAAGAGGTGTTTTAAAGGTGTTTGAAGAGTTTGGAAGAATAGATATACTTGTAAATAATGCAGGCATAATAGGAACCAGTATGAATACATTAGATGTTACGGAGAAAGAGTGGGATGAGCTTATGGATACAAATTTAAAGGGGATGTTTTTTGTGACTCAGGCTGTGGTTCCTCAAATGATGAAAACAGGGGGCAAAATTATAAATCTTGCATCTATCGCAGGAAGAATGGGTGGTGCAGCAGGTGCACATTATGCAGCATCTAAAGCAGGGGCCATAGGGCTTACCCGTAGATGGGCATACGAATTTGCAAAATACAAAATAAATGTAAATGCTATTGCACCTGGGCCTGTAGATACAGGGCTTCTTACTCCAGAGCTCAAAAAACAGCTATCTGAAATCACACCCCTTGGAAGGGTCGCAACACCTGAAGAGATTGCGCATACCGCTATCTACCTTATAGAAAATGATTATGTAACTGGAGCTGTGGCAGATATAAATGGTGGTAGATATGTAGGATGATTTATGATATAATAGACTAACATTGATAACTATAATAAGGAGGCTATAAATA
>JALVIU010000291.1 GCA_027028665.1 Candidatus Atribacteria bacterium
ATTTTTAGTTTAAAATAAAAATTTTGTCAAAAGTTGTCAAGAATCAGTATAAAAATTTTGTCCAACCACTGCTTATAACATATATTTGACAATCTTTAACGGCAATGCTATACTTTTAATAAAAGAAAAACTTTTACATAAGAAAAAATATAAATCCAATCAAATAGTAAGTATCTCTGGATCACTTAAAGGGAAATGGAAAATACAAATCAGGAGAAAATTCTGAAAACTTTCATTTACTATTAGGGGTAATTGAAAAGGTAATTACTTCTCTCCTTAAAAAGGAGAGACCCTCCCTTTATCTTTATCCCTCTTTTTAGAGAGGACTTCCCCTCAATCACTACCCTTACCCTTCGAAAGGGGGAGGTAGGGAGGGATTGGACATAGGGGGTTTGAGTGAATATCTGGATTAAAAGATGACCAGGATCAAATATTGAATCGTTTAAAAGGCAACACTATTTTTCCTGATAGAAAAAAGGAAAATACAATTAAATTATAAAAATGTAAGAAGTGAGGAATAAGGTGGTTAAAAAATATGTAACTTTAAAAGATATTGCAAAAATAGCAGGTGTATCTGTAAATACTGTTTCCCGTGCACTTAACAATAAACCAGATATAAGTAAAAAGACAAAGAAAAAGATCTTAAAGATTGCAAAAGAATTAAATTACAGGAAAGACTTTACGGCATCATCTTTAAGGAGAAAAGAAAGCAAAATTGTTGGGGTAATACTTGCAGATAGTGCCAATCCCTTCTATTCAGAGGTATTAAAGGGAATTGAGGCGGCATCAAAGGAATTTGGATACAATATTATCCTTATAAATAGCGAAAGAGACTATGAACAAGAAGTAGAGGCTGTAAACATACTACTTTCAAGAAGAATAGACGGGCTCCTTTTAAGTCCTGTTCAGGAGAGGCAAGATGATGTCGAAGAGCTTATAAGGCTCAGAATTCCTCTTGTTATCTTTGCCCGTCATTTTGAGGATCTCCCTGTAAATGAGGTAAGAAGTGATGATATAAAAGCAGGATATATAGCCACATCACATCTTATCGAAAGAGGGGCAAAAAAAATACTTATGGTAAATGGGTATCTCCATAAATCTCCTGCCAGATTAAGGCTCACAGGGTACAAACAGGCACTTGCAAAATACGGTATAAATTATTCAGATAAACTCCTCATCGTAGGAGATATAGGAATGGAAGATGGGAAAAAGGCAATAGATGAGGCATTATCCAGAGGAATCTCCTTTGATGGGGTATTCGCATATAATGACATGCTTGCACTTGGTGCTATGAAGGCTCTAAAAGAAAAAGGCATCCGTATCCCAGAAGAGGTAAAAGTAGTAGGGTGTGATGATATACTATTTTCCGCCATTACTACCCCTTCACTTACAACTGTAAAAATGAAAAAATATGAAATGGGTTATGAGGCCTTTAAACTTCTCATAAAGGTATTAAGAGGAAAAAAGCGTATAGAGAAAAAAGTTTTAGATGTAGAATTAATAATAAGGGAAAGCACATAACTTTCCCTTATTTTATAACAATAGAAGGCAACCACATAGCAAAAAATGGCACATATGTAACTAAAAGCACCACAGCTACCATAGCTATATAGAAGGGCCACAAAGATTTGACCACATCCTCTATTCTCATTTTCCCTACAATACACCCTACAAAAAGGGTATTCCCCACAGGAGGAGTGCAGAGTCCTATACCAAGATTCATAAGCATGATAATACCAAAATGTATAGGACTTACCCCAAGTTTTGTCACAATAGGTAAGAATATAGGTGTAGTGATAAGGATAAGTGGTGCCATATCCATAATCATACCCAAAAACAAAAGTACCACATTTATCATAAGTAAAACAAGGTACTTATTATGAGATACACTCAAAACAGCCTGGGCTATGGCATCTGGTATCTTAAGATATGCCAAAAGCCATCCAAATGTGGCAGCTGATGCGATAAGAAACATTACAGAAATAATGGTCTTGCTTGCATCCCATAAGATCTGCCAGAATTTTGAAAAAGTCATATCCCTATATATAAAAGCTGCAACAAAAAAGGCATAGACAACAGCAATAGCAGAGGACTCTGTTGCTGTAAATACACCAGATAATATACCACCTATAATAATGACAATGGTAAATAGCCCAAAAAATGCCTCTTTTGTAATCTTAAGGGCATCCTTTATATTTACACTCTTTTCCACAGGATAGTTACGTTTTACAGCTATAATATATGAAGGTATCATAAGAAAAAGACCTATCATGATACCAGGGATAGCACCTGCCATAAATAGCTGAGCAATGGAGAGACCTCCTGCCGCATATGCATAGATAATAGCATTGTGACTTGGAGGGATAATAAGCCCTTGAGTAGATGATGTAACTGTAACAGCAATGGAATAATCTCTATCATATCCCTTTTCCACCATAGATGGAATAAGTATAGAGCCAATAGATGCTGTATCTGCCACAGATGAACCAGACATCCCACCAAAAAACATACTTGCAACAATATTTACAAAGGCAAGTCCTCCTCTTATTCTCCCTACCAATATACTGGAAAAATCCACAAGCCTCTTAGCTATACCAGAATCTGCCATAATCTGTCCTGCAAGTATGAAAAAGGGTATTGCCATAAGGGAAAAATTGTCAAGTACATCCGCCATCTTTTGTCCTATAACCATAGGGGGTATACCAAGATAAAGCATGGTAAGTATAGAGGATACAGATAGGGTAAAGGATATCGGGATTCTGAGTATAAGAAGTACTAAAAAACTACCGAACAGTATAATTGGCGCCAGATTCATAATCTCCTCCCTTTTTGAGTTTTCCTAATAATACAATGGAAAAAAATATCATTACAAAACCTGAAATGGGAAGGGCAAGATATGTATATCTTACAGGAAATCCTGTGGCAGGAAGGACCTGAAATACGGTAAGTTTCATTATCTGGATACCATATATAATCTCTATCAGTCCAAAAAAGATATATATAAATACCTCAAGGATCCTTATATATCTATCAAATCTTTTCATAAATCTCTCTACAAATATCTCAAGAGATATATGTACTCCATAATATATACCAAAAGATCCCCCTATAAGGCCGAAGTATATCATAAGCACACCAATAGTCTCCTCTGCCCAGGTAAGAGGTGAATCAAATACATATCTCATAATTACCTGTAAAAAGGTAATTAT
>JALVIU010000292.1 GCA_027028665.1 Candidatus Atribacteria bacterium
AGGTGTTTTCCACATGCTATGGGACATGCATAACATCTATAGTTCTTTACCTCATATTCCTCAGCAATGGCCATGCCAGAGGTCTTTTCTGCCCCCTCTGTAAACAGTGATCCGTAGAAATTCTTTATAGGAAGGTCTCCTGTTTTATTTACCTTTACCATTCCTCCTACTGTTCCAAAAAGGGTAAGGGATTCTGTTCCTTTTTTTATCTGAGGGGCAAGATTTTTAATACTCTCCATAAGGCCTTTTTTGTCATAAAGGGGGAGTACATCCCTTCCAGAGACCGCAATGGCCTTTAGATTTTTAGAGCCCATTACTGCCCCTGTGCCACCTCTGGCTGCAGCTCTACCTGTTCTCCCTTCTATATTTATACCTGCTATCTTTACAAGATTTTCACCTGCAGGTCCGATGCTTGCAATCTTTACATTTTTTCCATATTTTTCTTTTAATATATCATTTACTTCATAGGTGTCTTTGCCCCATAGGGAAGATGCATCCTCTATCTTTATCTCTTCTTTAGATACATACAGATAAACAGGCTTATCTGCTCTTCCTGTAATATATATACCATCATAGCCTGCAAACTTCAGTACAGCACCAAAATCTCCTCCCACTGTAGCTTCATCCCAGATACCTGTAAGGGGAGATCTCAAGCACACAGAAAGTTTTGAAGCAGTAGGAACAGGGGTACCTGTAAGAAGGCCAGAAATAAATAGCATAGGGGATTTTGGGTCTAAAGGATCAAGGTCTTTCTCAAAATTATCAAGAAGAATTTTTACACCTAAACCACTTCCCAAAAGATACTGCTTAATGGTCTTTTCATCTATCTCTTCTATCTCAATACTCCTTTTTGATAGATCGACAAGTATAAGCCTTCCTCTATATCCATACCTCATACCTCATCCTCCTCTTTTTTTGTCTTTTATAATTATATCATAAACTCTACTATAGAAGAATAGTATTTTTAAAAAATATCTTATAAAACTAATTGACATAAATATGTAGATATGATAATCTTTTATGTGATATTTATTTTAAAAAGTATTAGTTTTATAAGGAGGAAAAGATGAATAATAAAAAAGAAGAAATTGAAGTACTTACTGTAGAAGAAGTAGCAAATCTCTTAAAATTATCAAAAATTACCATATATAGATTAATAAAAACAGGTGAAATTCCTGCATATAAAATTGGAGCATCCTGGAGAATAAATAAAAAAGACCTTGAATTATATATAGAAGCAAAAAAGAAGGGCAGTAACGAAAAGTAGGCATGAATACGCATATCTTAAAGGAAGGAGAGGAAATCCTTTTAGTTACAGAGGATAAAAAGGTATTTAAAATAAAACTAAAAAAAGATGAGCTATTTTCCTCACATCAAGGAGTAATATCTCACAATGCCATAATAGGTAAGGAAAGTGGGGCAGTTGTTCTAACATCTATTGGAAAAAAAATTACAGCATTTGTTCCTACTCTCTTTGACCATATAATGAGTATGCCCAGAATCTCGGCTATTGTATATCCAAAAGATATCGCTATGATACTTATTTGGGCAGATATATTCCCTGGGGCACGGGTATTGGAGGGAGGAAGTGGCTCTGGCTCTTTACTCTCTGCACTTACCAGAGCAGTAGGGGAAAAGGGTGAGGTATTTTCATATGATGTAAGAAAAGATATGCAAAAAATGGCAAAGAAAAACTTAAAAAGATTCTTTGGAGAGATACCACCTAATGTCCACTTTATAAACAAGAATATGTACGAAGGCATAGAAGAAAAAGGGCTTGATCGTATCTTGCTTGATGTTACAGAGCCCTGGAAGGTAGTACCTTATGCTACAACATCCCTGGTGTCAGATGGTATTATCCTTGCATACACACCTACTATCGTTCAGGCAGAGAAATTTCATAAAGAGCTTGCGAGGTGGGGATACTACTTTATAGAGACCTTTGAAACAATATTTAGACCATGGACTATTCAAGACTTGAGCGTAAGGCCAAATCAGAGGATTATAGGTCATACTGCGTTTTTAACGCTCGGTAGAAAAGGAAGTGATACAGGGGTTGGAGAAATTCAAAAAGATTCTGATAGTTAGCATCATAATTGCTATATTTATAGGGCTTTCCTTTATAAAGTTTCCATATACTGTATATTTTCCAGGTCCTGCCACTACCTTAAAGTACAAAGTAGAGGTGGGATATACTATATCTGAAGAAAGAGGGATGTTTATTATTACATCCGTCTCTACTATGCCTGCGTATTTTCCGTTACTCATATACGCTCTTTTAAATCCAAAAGTAGGGCTAAGAGCAAATAAGAAGCTCCATCCGGGACTTACAGACAAAGAATATAAGGAAATGCTTAAATACCTCATGAAAGAGAGTAAAGAGGTTGCAAAGATTGTAGCAATGAAGGAACTCGGTTTTAAGGTAAAGGTAGAGGATAAAGGTCTCTACATAATAGGTGTAAGAAGGGATATGCATTCATTTGGTATATTACAAGTAGGAGATATCCTGATATCCATAGATGGAAAACCTGTGAAGAGATCAGATGATATTACCAGAATATTGGATAATAAGTTACCAGGGGACATCGTGAGAGTAACCATTCTAAGAGATGAGAAAAAAGAGAGCTTTGATATAAAAATTGAAAATGAAAGAGGAAAGAATATTTTGGGTATATACGTAATGCCAGAGTATCATGCCATATACCCCTTTGATGTAAATATAAATGTAAAAAAATATATAGGAAATTCTGCGGGATTGATGTTTGCTCTTGAGATTATAAATCAACTTACAGAAGAAGATCTTACACGGGGAAGAATTATAGCAGGCACAGGAATACTGGATATAGATGGAAATGTTCATAGAGTAGGAGGAATTGTGCAAAAGGTATTTACAGCGCAGAGGGCTGGAGCTTATATGTTTCTCGTCCCGTATGAAAATTATAATGAAGTAAAAGGGCGATTTCAAGGCCTAAATCTTACTCCCATACACAATATAAAAGAGGCTGTGTCAAAACTCCTTCTTATCCCAAAACCTAAATATCGCCCATCAAATGATTAAAAAATAAAGGAGGTTTTAGTTATGAAAAAAGTTCTATGGATTTTCACGCTTGTATTTGTTTTTGTAATTTTAGGAGGAATATTTGCATATGCAAATATAACGCCTCCACCCATAATAAACA
>JALVIU010000293.1 GCA_027028665.1 Candidatus Atribacteria bacterium
AACTCATAACTCCAATAGCCTTAGAAAAACAGTTAAGATTTGCTATCCGTGAAGGTGGAAGGACTGTAGGTGCAGGAGTTATTACTGAGATTATTGAGTAAGAGGAAGGGACAAGCCGATGAAACAAGTCGTAATATTGGAATGTACAGAGTGTAAACATAGAAATTACACCACATATAAAGATAAAAAGAAAAGAAGTGAAAGATTAGAGCTAAAAAAATATTGTAAATTTTGTAGAAAACATACGATTCATAGAGAGACACGATAGATAATATATAAATTTCTTGCAGGTCCGTAGCTCTAACGGCAGAGCACCGGACTCCAAATCCGGGGGCTGCAGGTTCAAATCCTGCCGGACCTGCCTTTTTTAATATAAAAATTAAGGAGATTCCAAGATGTGGTTCAGTAAAGTATATCAAAAGTTTGTAAGATTTCTGAAGGAATCTTGGGGAGAATTTAAGAGAGTAACATGGCCCAGTAAGAAAGAGCTTATTTCAAGTACTACAGTCGTAATCTTATTTGTACTATTTTTTGCTATATTTATTGGTATTATAGATCTCCTTTTAACACAGATATTTACTATTTTTATAAGATAGATTATAGGGGTTCTGAATGATCTTAAAAAATAAAAAAAAGTGGTATGTTGTTCATACTTATTCTGGGTATGAAGATCGAGTAAAAGTAAACTTAGAAAAAAGAGTTGATTTAATGGGAATGAAGGACAAAATATTTCGTGTCCTCATTCCTACTGAGAACGTAATAGAGGTAAAAAATAGAAAAAAGAGAATAACTAAGAAAAAAGTATTTCCAGGATACATCATTGTAGAGATGATCCTCACAGATGAATCCTGGAATTTAGTAAGGAATACTCCTGGTGTAACACGTTTCGTAGGTCCAGGAGGTAAACCAGAACCTCTAAATGATGCAGAAGTAGAGAGAATTCTACGTCAGATAAGTGGAGAGGGCCCAAGCGCGAAGATTGATCTTCAGAAAGGAGATAGCGTAAAGATTATAGCGGGGCCATTTAGTGATCAGATAGGTACAGTTCAGGAAATAGATCCTGATCGTGAAAAAGTAAAGGTGTTAATTACTTTTTTTGGTAGAGAAACACCTGTAGAAGTTACTTTTTCCGATATAGAAAAGTTTTAAGGAGGCATCTTAGAAAAATGGCAAAAAAAGTAATTGCACAGGTAAAATTACAACTTCCTGGTGGCGGTGCAAGTCCTGCACCACCTGTAGGACCAGCCCTTGGTCAACATGGGGCGAATATCATGGAATTTGTGAAAAGTTTTAACGAAAGGACAAAGAACCAAGCAGGAACTATCCTTCCAGTAATTATTACTATATATCAAGATAGAAGCTTTACATATATAGTAAAAACACCACCTGCCGCAGAACTTATAAAGCAGACTATAGGTATTCAAAAAGGTTCAGGAGAGCCGAATAAGAATAAAGTAGGGAAAATTACGAGACAACAATTAAGAGAAATTGCTGAGAAGAAGTTGCCGGATCTTAATACAAATGATATAGAAGCAGCTGCAAAAATAATAGAAGGTACTGCCAGAAGTATGGGAGTGGAAGTAATAGAGCAATAATTATAGAAGTGGGAGAGTCTAAACTCTGTGACCACAGGAGGTAAAAAATGAAAAAGTATGGTAAAAAATATCGTGAAGCATTAACCAAATATGATCCTTCAAAGCTTTATAATCCAAAAGATGCATTGAGAATTGTAAAGGAAATTGCTTTTGCAAATTTTGATGAGACCGTAGAGACTGCTATAAGACTGGGAATAGACCCTACAAAGGCTGATCAGAGAGTAAGAGGTACAGTAGTATTACCAAATGGAACAGGAAAAAGTGTGAGAGTATTGGTTTTTGCAAAAGGTGAAAAAGCAAAGGAAGCAGAAGAAGCAGGTGCAGATTATGTAGGCGCAGAAGATATAGCAGAAAGAATCACAAAAGAAGGTTGGCTTGATTTTGAAGCAGTTATCGCTACTCCAGATATGATGAGTGTAGTAGGTAAATTAGGTAGAATTTTAGGTCCTCGTGGACTTATGCCAAATCCTAAAGTAGGAACAGTTACATTTGATGTAGCCAAGGCTGTAAAAGAAGCAAAGGCAGGAAGAGTAGAGTTTAGAGCAGATAGGTATGGCATACTCCATGTAGGGATCGGAAAGGTTTCTTTTGAGTTGGATAAATTAGCAGAGAATTTTGCTGTTTTACTTGATGCTGTAGTAAGGGCTAGACCTCAGGCTGCCAAAGGGAGATATTTAAAGAGTATTGCAGTATCTCCTACTATGGGTCCCAGTGTCAAAGTAGATCCACTTAAAGTGAGGGATTTTATTGAGGAGGTAGGTATATCCTAAATTTAATAAAAATAAATAGATAGAAAGCCAAAGAGGGTAGGTGCCATGTGGCTTAAAATTGCCTACTGAGGCTAAGAGAAAAATAAAAAGGACCTCTTATGCCTCATAGGGCATAAGAGGTCCTTTTTATTAACAGGAAAGGGAGCGTGAAACGATGATTACAAAAGAGAAGAAGAAAGAGTTAATTGAAAACTTAAGAACACTCTATGATTCTTCAACTGGTATTATAATTACTGAGTATAGGGCTCTCTCTATGGAAGAAATCACTCAACTTAGAGAAGAGTTAAAAAAATCAGGAGATGTCTTCAAGGTAGTTAAAAACACACTTATGAAAAGGGCTATACAAGATAAAGGGATCGAGGGTGTAGAAGAACTATTTGTAGGCCCTGTGGCAGTAGCTTTTTCAAAAAGTGATGTAGGCCAAACTGCAAAGGCAATTCTTGATTTTCGCAAAAAAGTAGAAAAAGTAGATTTAAAAGGTGCAGTAATTGATGGTAAGCTATACGGTAAACAAGAGATTGAATCTATAGCAAGATTACCGTCTAAAGAAGTTCTACTGGGACAACTAGCAAGTGCAATGGCAGCACCGCTTTCTAATCTTGTATCAGTACTTGCTGCACCTATTAGGGATTTTGTAAATCTACTTAACAATTTGAAAGACAAAAAAGAAAAAGAGTCATAGTTTTTTAATGAAAGGAGGTGAAATAAGTGGCAGAAAAATTAACTCAAGAACAGATATTAGATGCTATTGCTGAGATGTCAGTATTGGAACTTTCAGAACTCGTAAAGAAGTTTGAAGAAAAATTTGGCGTAAAGGCTCAGGCTCCTGTTGCAGTAGCTGCAGTAGCAGGCGCAGGAGCAGCAGGCGAGGCAGCAAAAGAAGAAGAAAAAACTGAATTTACTGTACAGCTTAAAGAGGTAGGCTCAAAGAGAATAGAGGTGATTAAAGCTATAAGAGCAATCACTGGCCTCGGTCTTAAAGAGTCTAAGGCATTAGTAGATAGTGTTCCAGCTCCAGTGAAGGAGGGAGTTCCAAAGGATGAAGCAGAAAAGATCAAGGCACAGTTAGAGGAAGCAGGGGCTACAGTAGAGATAGTTTAATCTCGAATAATCATTACCATATTGATATAAATAAAGGGGTATCTACTATAAATAGGTACCCCTTTATTTTACTTTTTAGCAGCCTATGAATGAAAAAGAGATAGATTTCTTTTTAAAAATAGAAAATACCTTATATCTTGATATTCCATTCTCAAGAAAAATGGAATATATTATTAATTTTATAGCAGAGTTTTATAATCCAGAAATAGCTGCTTTTATTTCTATATCACATGGTAAAAAGAAGGATAGATTTGCAATATTGTGTGCTAAAGAAAAAAATAGGCTAAATCTGAGGTTGCTTATCGAAGAGAATAATGTATTTAAAAAAAAGCTTCCGGATCTCAAAAAAATTTTTGAAAATTTTGATAATAATAGACATGAGTATATACTGCCTATATCTCATGCATACAAAGGTAACAAATTTCTCTTTCTTTATTTATCCTTTATAGACAATGAACTTAAAGGAAGAAGAGAATTAGAATTATTATTAAAATTATTACAAAATTATTACAAATATTATATTAAAATGACTTCTTTAAAAAAAGAGTATAACCAAACAAAATTGCTATATAATATAGCCAAGACAATTGATACCTTAGATGAGATAAATATAAATAAATCCTTCTCTAAGATAATGAAATTTATAAAAAAGAGTATATCATATGATTATTTTTCATTATATATAAAAAAAGAAGATGAAACCCTTGTACGTGTTGATCTTGGATCTTCTTATGAAATAGATTTGCTCCATGATTTTAAATTTCATTTTGGAATAGGTCTTTCTGCATGGGTGGCAACTGCAGAAAAACCAGTAATTATAAATGACCTCTATAAGAAGAGGAGATTTAGATTAGCAAATGACATTAACCCTTATATTAATTCTATAATTTCTATGCCTCTTTTATTTAAAGGTAAGGTAGTAGGGGTATTAAATCTTGCGAGAAACTATCCGTATAAGTTTTATAAGAAGAATCTTAAGATGTTAGAAATTATAGGCAGTCAAATTGCTTCTACTCTTGAAAATATAAAGCTTTTGAATAAATTAGAAAATATGGCTTATACAGATGGGCTTACTGGCCTATTTAATTATAGATACTTTATTCATGAGTTTGAAAAAGAATTAAAAAGGGCAGAGAGATATGCTTATGAGGTATCTTTGATAATTATAGATATAGATGATTTTAAAAAAGTAAATGATAAATTTGGACACAATGTAGGGAATATAGTACTTAAAAAGCTTTCTAGTATCTTATCTACAGCTCTAAGAAATGTGGATATATTGGCCCGATATGGAGGAGAAGAATTCGTTATCCTTCTTCCTAATACCGATAAAGAAGGTGCGGGAGTTTTGGCAGAAAGATTGAGAAAGAACATTAAAGAAGAATTTTTAAAGATATATTCTGAAGATCTTCCGTCTATTACCATTACACTGGGAGTTTCTACTTTCCCAGAAGATGGAAATAATATTTATGAACTTATAAAAAATGCAGATATTGCCTTGTATGAGGGAAAAAGGTTAGGAAAGGATAAGGCAATTTTATATAAAGGAACTTTATTGGATGAAAAAAAATAATTTTTATACAGTAAAATATATAGTGGAACATATATCTGCAATTTTGCCTGAGTCTTTTTCTTACCATTATATCCTATCAGAGACCTATTCTATTATAAATAGCCAACCAGATATTCCGATGAATCTTCTTAGGGTACGGATCCTGGATCAGATTGTTAAATCCAATGAGACATTTTTTAAAAAATTAAAAAATGATATGAAGGAGATAATGGATGCCTACATTCTTTTATTAAGGGAAGATAGACACCCAAGTGAAGTTATGGATATTATTTGGACAGAACTTGGATTAAATTCAAAGGAAAAGGAAGATTTTTTGTTATATATAAAAGGGACTCCTTTTCTATACTGTGAAAAAGCTGTAAAAGAGAGGCCAGATCTTGTCAGATTGTATGTAGATCGACTTTTTGATAAAGAGAAAATAATAATAGGTTTATATTATTTCGAAGGACTTACATTAAAAGAGATATCTCAGGCTCTTTTTATATCACATAAAAATGTGGTTATAAATTTTTCTTTAATTGCTTTTAAATTTTTGTTTGAAGTGTGTATAAAAATTTGCATAAAGGAGAAAAATAAAGTATAATTATAAATTATAGGAGGAAACGAAATGGCAGATATTAAAGAAATTGAAAGAAAAAGTTCTAAAATTAAATTTAAAGTGCTTTTACCAGAAGAAGAGGTAAAAAAGGCTTATTCAAAAACCCTTACATCTTTGTCGAAACAGATAAAAGTGCCCGGATTTAGAAAGGGAAAAGTCCCTATAAACATTCTCAGAATGCATGTAGGGCCAGAGAAACTGAAATCAGAAGTTATTGATTCTATATTTTCTGATTTTTATAGTAAGGCAAGAAAGGAATTGGATTTTATCCCTGTAGGATATCCTGAAATCACTGATTTAGATTTTGAAGAAGGAAAAGAGTCTTTCTTAGAGATAGAGGTTGATATTGAGCCTAACATAGAGCTTCCAAATATTGAAGATATAGAGGTAGAAAAGTTAAAAGTAGATGTTACCGAGAAAGAGGTTGAAGATACAATAGATGAGTTAAGACATTCAATGATGACCCTTGAACCAATAGAAGATGAAGAGATAAAGGGAAAAAGAGATGAAGTTGTTTTTGCAAAGCTTGATATAGAGGCTAAAAATGATGAACTGAATGAAAAATATAGAGACTTTTTTCATAAAGAGGAAGTTCCTATATATTTCGAAAAAGAGGGATTAGAAAATTTAGATAAAGAAGTGGTAAAGAGGATAAAAGGGGCAAAAATAGGAGAAGAGGTGACTTTTACATATACTTTCCCAAACGATTTTTATCTGGAAGACTTGAGAGGTAAAGAGGTAAAAGTCAAAATAGTACCTAAAGATCTAAAGAGAATAATTATGCCAGATGCAGGTGATGAATTTGCGAAGGACTTGGGGTACGAGACGTTTGAGGAGTTGCGAAAAGAGATATATGAGAAATTAAAAAAGGAAAAGGATGGAAGAGAAGAAATAAGGCTTGAAAATCAGATAATAAAAGAACTTTTAGATAGAACTTCTTTTGACCCTCCAGAGATATATGTGAAGAGAAGGAGGGAAGCACTTAAGAGAGATTTTATTGAAGAACTAAAGAAGAACAATCTTACTCTAAAAGACTATTTAGAGCAGAATAATCTAAGGGAAGAAGATTTAGAAAAATATTATGAAGAAGAGGCAAAAAATCAATTAAAAATTTCTATGATTTTTGATGAGATCAAGAAAGAAAAGAATATAGAAGTAGTAGAAGAAGATGTAGAAAAAGCAATGGAAGACTTTGCATCCTCTTATAGAATTTCTAAAGAAAAGGTAAAAGAGCTCTACGAGAGAGATGAGAAACTTAGATCTTATTTAAAGGATAGAGCAGAAAAAGAGAAGATAATAAAATATTTGAAAAAGCATGTAAAGATAAAGGAAGTTGATAGTATAGAAAAAGAGGAGAGTGAAAATACAGATGGTGAAAATAAATAATTCCTCCCTGGTGCCTATAGTAGTTGAACAGACACCAAGGGGTGAACGAGCATATGATATATATTCTCGTTTACTGCAGGATAGAATAATAATACTTGGTACCCCAATAGAGGATACAGTTGCGAATATAATTGTGGCAGAGCTTCTATTTTTAGAAGCTCAAGATCCGGAAAAGGATATATATTTTTATATAAATAGCCCAGGAGGTTCTGTTACATCTACTTTAGCGATATATGATACAATGCAATATATAAAACCTGATATATCCACTATTTGTGTGGGTCAGGCAGCAAGTGGTGCTGCTTTGCTGCTTTTAGCTGGAAAAAGAGGAAAACGGTATTCTCTGCCAAATTCTCGCATTATGATTCATCAGCCTTTAGGTGGGGCACAGGGACAAGTTACAGATATATTAATCCAATCGAAGGAATTAAAAAGAATTAAAGATAAATTAAATGAGATAATATCTACTCATACAGGACAACAAGTAAAGCAGGTCGAAAAAGATACAGAGAGAGATTATTATATGAGCCCAGAAGATGCAAAGAAATATGGTATTATAGATGAAATCCTTGTTCGACATAGCATGGAGGAATCAAATGAGTAAAAAAGAAATTACGTGCTCATTCTGTGGACGTCCTCAAAGTGAGGTAAATAGAATAATAGCAGGAAATGGAGTTTATATATGTGATCTTTGTATAAAAGCTGCATACGAGCTCCTTCAGAAGGAAGATTTAAAGATTGCATATAATAGTATTGAATTGTATAAGCCAAAAAAAATAAAAGAAATGTTAGATATGTATGTAATAGGACAGGATAAGGTGAAAAAGATCCTTTCAGTAGCAGTTTATAACCATTATAAAAGAATTCTCTCTGAAAAAGAGGAAGAAAGTAATGTGGAACTAGAGAAGAGTAATATATTGCTTGTGGGTCCTACCGGATCTGGGAAGACTTTACTTGCAAGGACTCTTGCAAAGATCCTGAATGTACCATTCGCGATAGCAGATGCAACTACACTTACAGAAGCAGGATACGTAGGTGAGGATGTGGAGAATATTTTATTACGTTTAATACAAGTAGCAGATTTTGATATACAAAAAGCAGAAAGAGGTATTATTTATATCGATGAGATAGATAAAATTTCCAGAAAATCAGAGAATAGATCTATCACAAGAGATGTATCAGGAGAAGGTGTACAACAGGCTCTTCTTAAGATAATAGAGGGGACAGTTGCCAATGTTCCTGCAGGTGGTGGGAGGAAACATCCCCAACAAAAGTTCATACAGATAAATACTAAAAATATACTGTTTATAGCAGGTGGAGCCTTTGATGGATTAGAAAAAATTGTTCGAAGTAGGATAGGAAAAAATACTATAGGTTTTGGATCTGCTATTAAAACAAAGAAGGATTTTAGTTATAATGAAATAATGAATTTTATAACCCCTGAAGACTTATTAAAGTTTGGTCTTATTCCTGAATTGATAGGTAGGCTTCCTGTAATAGCTGTACTTGAAGAGCTCACAGAAGATCAGCTTGTGAGAGTGCTTGTAGAACCTAAGAATGCATTGGTAAAACAATATAAAGAGCTTTTACGTTTAGAAGGCATTGAACTTGAGTTTACAGATGGTGCATTATCTGCCATTGCACGCATGGCTATAGAGAGAGGCAGTGGTGCAAGGGGACTTCGTGCAATTTTGGAAGATATAATGCTTGATATTATGTATGAAGCTCCATCACGAACTAATATAGATAAAATAGTTATAGATGAAGATATTGTTATGAAAGAATTTACAGCAAAGAAATCGGCTTAGGGAGGTGAAATATTGGTACGAAAGGCTAAAGAAGTTTATCCATTAATACCGGTAAGAGATATTGTAATATTTCCTTATATGGTGGTTCCTCTTTTTATAGGAAGAGAAAGGTCTGTAAAGGCTTTAGAAGAATTAATGAATAGAGATGATATTAAAAAAGAACTTGTTTTAGTTACTCAAAAGGATCCAGAAGTCGAAGAACCAGACATAGATGACCTCTATGAAATAGGAACTATAGCACATCTTGTGCAGTTATACAAACTTCCTGATGGAACTATAAAGATTTTAGTAGAAGGATTCACAAG
>JALVIU010000294.1 GCA_027028665.1 Candidatus Atribacteria bacterium
ATGCCAGATCTATTTAATAAAGTAGCCATGAGTGATTATTTCATCCTGGGTCCTGATCTCCTCTTGGGATTTCTTACTTCAAAGATAGCACACCCCTATTTTACTGTAAAGAATGGTTATATCGAAGCATGGTTAGAGTATTTCGATACAGAATTTCCTGAGTACATACCTATTGAGCCTTTCGTTATACTCAAAGACCTCCCTCAAGAACTATTACTTACAAAATATGCTGACCTTGTAAAGATCGAAAATGAAATAAAAATTATGAAAAAAAACCCTACCGGGTGGAGTAGCTGGTATCAGTATTACCTGGATCTAAAATGGGATGATGTTTTGCACAATTTAGAACTTTCAAAAAAAATGAATATGCCATATGAGCTATTTCAGATAGATGATGGATATGAAAAGAATATTGGTGAATGGTTGTCTACAAAAGAAGGCTTTCCAGATATCTCAGATATAGCAGAGACCATTAAATCTTACGGATATATAGCTGGTATATGGACAGCACCACTTAGTATAGGAGAGGCATCTGAAGTATATAAGGCCCATAAAGATTGGCTTGTTTCTGAAAACGGTAAACCAAAATCTGCCTACTACAATTGGGATAGAAATATATTTGCACTTGATATAACAAATAATAATGCAAAAAACTGGCTATATGAAATATTCACCACACTCAAAAGAGCAGGTTTTGAATATTTTAAGATAGATTTTATGTTTGCAGGTGCCTTACCAGGTGTAAGAAAACAGGATATTACCCCTATTCAGGCATACAGATGGGCCCTTTCCATAATAAAAGAAGCTGTTGGGGATAGTTTTATACTTGGTTGTGGTGCACCACTTTTACCCTCTTTAGGCCTTGTAGATGGAATGAGAATAGGTCCAGATACTGCACCTTTCTGGAAAAAAGATGAAGAGCAAGGAGATATAAATGCATATTGGGCATTAAAGAATACTATCACAAGGTGGTTTATGCACAAAAGATGGTGGTTAAATGATCCAGATTGTCTTATTCTAAGACCTGAAGATACAAAACTCACCCCATCTCAGCGAAAGCTATACGGTATAGTATCTGGAATATTGGATAATATGATTATCGAAAGTGATAACCTATCATACATAAAGGAAGAAGAGATAAATCTACTCAATAAAGTACTTGCATATAGAGGAGGAAGGCCGAAGGTAGAGTTTTTAGGAGACGATCAGTTTATAATAACTACAGAAGGAAGTAAAAGGGGAAACATAAAAATTCTTGTAAATCTTGACATGAATTCATTTTTATACAAAAATGACAAAATTCTACCATTTTCATATAAGATACTGGAAGATGATGAAAAAGGACTAAAATTGACTAAAAAACCTATAAAAAGAGAAGATGGGAGGACATTTATATATTATGAAGGAGATAATTGAGCTAAGATATAATCCTATATCAGATGAATGGGTCATGGTTTCAGCAGGCAGACAAAAAAGACCGAATATCCCACATGATAGTTGTCCTCTATGTCCTGAAGGGATAGAAAAACTTGGAGATTATGACCTTGTAAGTTTTGAAAATAGATATCCTGCACTTAAAAAGGACCCTCCCCAGCCTGAAAATATTGTATCCAATATATTAAAAAAGGCAGGCTCAAAAGGGGTATGTGAGGTAATTGTATATACAAAAGAGCACAACTCTTCCCTTTCTAAAATGCCCCTTGTACAGATTGAAAAGCTCATTGAAATGTGGGCAGATAGGACAAAAGAGCTTGCAGGTTATGAATTTATAAAATACATCTATATATTTGAAAACAGGGGCCAAGAAGTAGGGGCAACCCTACCACATCCCCACGGACAGCTCTATGCATTTCCCTTTATACCAAAAAGGATCAATACAAAGATAGATGGCATGAAGAGATATTTTCAGAGAGAGAAAAAGTGTCCTATATGTGAGATAGTAAAGGAAGAAGAGAGGTTCAGAGAAAGAATAGTTTATGAAAACAAATACTTTATAGGGATTGTCCCTTTTTATGCACGCTTTCCCTATGAGGTACACATATATCCAAAAAGACATGTAGATATGATCATATATCTATCAAACAAGGAAAAAAAGGCACTTGCAGATATCCTAAAAATCATTACAATGAAATATGATAATCTATTTGATATGGAATTTCCTTATATGATGATGTTTTTCCAGGCACCTGTAAATAGTGAGGACTTTTCCTCTCTCTTTCACTTTCACATAGAGTTTGATCCACCAAAACGTGCAAAAGATAAGATAAAATGGATGGCAAGTGTAGAGACAGGTACCTGGACATTTATAAATCCAGTGCTTCCTGAAGAAGCTGCAAAGAGGTTAAGAGAGGCAGAGCCAAACTCATTATAATAAAGAAAAGGAAGAGTATTTATAGAATTTGAAGAGATACCTTGAAAAAAATAGGGCAACATATGTTGCCCTATTTAAAAGTTTACTTTACCTTTTTAAATATTGCGATACACTTATCTTTACCCTGCGCTATCGTACCTTCCAATGTAAGCTCCATGCCATTTACACTTGATATACCTCGATCCCCATCCATTGCAATATCACAATAGAGCTCTATTGTTTCATCGGAAAGACCCAATTTTTGCCATGCAGCAACCAGTGGACAGTAACCAAAATGTACCTCCAGTGTATCATCTGTAAGATTTGTTATATCCATTTCAAATACTTTACGGATGTGTGGAGGTAAAAACTTTTCTGCAAATTCTTCCATATTTTTTGCATCCTTAAACTTCTCTCCGTGAATTCTTCCCATTCTAAAGACTGCGTTTCTACCCACCTTTTCAGGATCTGCCCCTTCCTTTTTTGCCTCATCTAATAAAAGTGCCATCCAGCTTGCCCTATGTTCTATAAAATTACGAAGATTTACAATATCTGGATCATTAATAGTTGGGTTATTCTTTATCATGTTAGCCCCCTTTTTTATTTATTTTACCCCAAGGTAAGATCTTTGAACTTGAGGATTTTCCAAAAGCTCCTTGCCTGTTCCTTCAAGCACTATGTTCCCTGTTTCAAGGACATAGGCCCTATCTGCTATCTTCAAAGCAGCCTTTGCATTTTGCTCTATAAGTAAAATAGTAACCCCTCTTTCCCTTATCTTTATAATATACTCAAATATCTGTTTTACTAAAAGTGGTGCAAGTCC
>JALVIU010000295.1 GCA_027028665.1 Candidatus Atribacteria bacterium
GTCCTACGCTTCCACCTCTTGAAAGAGAGGTAGAAAAGGAACATGCAGTAGATTTCATTATAGAGACAGTTAAGGCAAATAAGGGAGAGATTACCCTTGTGCCCACAGGACCTCTTACCAATATAGGTATGGCCTTTCGTAAGGCACCTGAAATTATCCCATGGGTAAAGGAGATATCCCTTATGGGTGGTGCTATAAATGAAGGGAATGTAACCCCTTCTGCAGAATTTAATATTTTCTTTGATCCAGAGGCTGCAGATATAGTATTCTCATCTGGTATCCCCACATTTATTGCACCTCTTGAGCTTACCCATCAAGCACTCGTAGGCCCAAAGGAACTTGATAAGATCCGTGCACTTGGTTCTGATATCTCTAAGTTTGTAGTAGATCTACTGGAATTTTATTCACAGTTTCATAAGAGAAGATATCACATGGAAGGTGCACCACTTCATGACCCGTGTGCTGTTTTATACCTCATAAAACCTGAACTTATCAAGATAAAAGAGATGTTTGTGCAGATTGAGACAAAGGGAGAGCTTACCTCTGGAAGAACTGTTTGTGATATTTGGGGTGTAACAGGTAAAGACCCAAATATAAAAGTAGGGGTAGGACTTAATCACACAGGTTTTGTAGATACACTTGTTGATGCCCTTAAGACATATAAATAAGGGGCCAATCCTGGCCCCTCTATGCCTCTTTTAGTTCTCTTCTTATTCGTGGATCAAGGAGATCTCTAATACCATCCCCTAATAGATTGAATCCCACTACTGTTATGAGTATGGCAAGACCGGGAAATGTAGCAAGCCACCACTGTTTTAAGAAATAGTTTCTCCCAAGGCTTATCATAGATCCCCACTCAGGTGTTGGAGGCTGTGCACCAAATCCTATAAAACTAAGACCTGCTGCTGTTAATATAACTGCACCTAAATCCATTGTTGCCTGGATAATAGCAGGGGTAAGACTATTTGGAAGTACATGTGTAAACATGATCCTTAAGTTAGACTGACCAAGTGCAGTAGCCGCCTCTACAAATTCCTTATGTTTTACTGTGAGGACCTGCCCCCTTATAAGCCTTGCATAAGGAGGCCACCAGACAAGGGATATAGCAATCATTGTATTTGTAAGGCTTGGACCAAGTGCACCTGCAATGGCCATTGCCAGGATAAGTGCAGGAAATGAGAGAAAAAGGTCTGTAATCCTCATTATTATTAGATCTATGTATCCGCCAAAAAACCCAGAGATAAGTCCTGCGACAATACCTATTATAGAAGATATGGTAACAACCAATACACCCACTATAAGGGAGATCCTTGCACCATATATTATCCTGCTTAATATATCCCTCCCAAGGGTGTCTGTTCCAAAGGGATGCTCCTTCGATGGTGGCTGTAGTATATTATTTAGATCCTGTTTTATAGGATCATATGGTGCAAGCATTGGTGCAAATAGTGCGACAAATAAAAATAAAATGACAAGCACAGTTCCTACCATGGCAAGAGGAGATTTTTTGAGTAATTTTATGTAATCTTTCATTTTATCATCTCCTAACTCAATGTTACCCGTGGGTCAAAGAAAGAGTATAATATATCCACTATCATATTTGCAATAGAATATATAAGTGCAATCACAAGTGTTACACCCATTATAGCAGAGAAGTCTAAAAATAGTGCCGAATCCACTACATATTTCCCCAGACCCGGCCAGGAAAATATGGTTTCTGTAAGGACAGCACCCGAAAGTAAACTCCCATAAGAGAGACCAATTACAGTTAATGTAGGAATAAATGCATTCTTAAGGGCATATTTCCAGATAATTCTACTCCATGATAACCCTGTAGCCTTTGCAGTCCTTATGTAGTCTTGCCCCAATACCTCAAGCATAGAGGAACGCATCATCCTTGTGATCCTTGCCATAGAAAGATAACCCAAACAAAATCCTGGAAGCACAAGGTGTTGTAGGGAGCTCCAAAATGCCTCCCAGTTTCCTGTAATAAGACTATCTATGAGATATAATCCGGTAATATGAGTAGGCGGATCGATAAACATATCTATTCTTCCAGATGAGGGAAATATTCCAAGTTTTGCATAAAAGAGTGCAAGCAGTATAAGGCCGAGCCAGAAGACAGGCACAGATACTCCAAGCAGGGAAAATATCCTTGTAAAGTGATCTATCCATGTATCCTTTTTCACCGCTGATAAGATACCTGCAGGTATTCCCAGTATAATGGATAATAAAATAGCAAAAGTAGATAGTTCAAATGTGGCAGGAAAATAGTGGGCAAGGTCTTTTGCCACAGGTCTATTGGTTCTTATAGATGTTCCCATGTCAAGGTGTACAAGCTGTTCCATATAGATGATGTATTGTTTCCAGAGAGGTTGGTCAAGACCTAATTTGTGGCGTAAAAATGCAATTTGTTCATCTGTCCCCCTTTCTCCCAGGAGTGTGGCAACAGGATCACCGGGGACGATGTGAGAGATAATAAATGTCATAATAGTAATACCAAAAAGCATAAATATGGTAAAGAGTATTCTACGGATGATATATGTCTTCATAGGGCCTCCAAATAAAAAGGGGGAGTAGCACTACTCCCCCTTTTTATAGGTTAATAGTTATTTTTTATAGATAGTGCTAAATCCATAGGTATTTAAAGGATCATAAATGTATCCTTCTACATTTGCACGCATTGGAATTATAGCTTCAGGCTGCATGAGGAATGCATATGGGCCATCTTCACAGAGCATTCTCTGTGCCTTATCGTAGAGTTTCACCCTCTTTTCTGGATCAAGCTCTACAGCTGCTTTATCTATAATCTTATCAAGTTCTGGATTGGAGTAAGATAGTCTTTTTGCAAGGGATCCACCTGTGCGTCCAAATGGCTGTACAAAGTTGTGAGGATCAGGATAATCTGCACCCCATGCTCCTATATTAAGCTCTGTCTTTTTGTTTCTGTAGAGCTGGAGGTATGCAGAACCTGCTAAGAACTGAAGTTTTACCTTTATACCAATAGCTGCGAGGTTTTGCTGGATAAGTGCACCGAGATCTTCAAGGATAAGCCCCATGGAAGAAGGACCAGATGATGTGGTAAGTGTAATCTCAAAGCCGTTTTCATATCCTGCTTCCTTCATGAGCTGTTTTGCCTTTTCAGGATTGTATCCATATATACCTAA
>JALVIU010000296.1 GCA_027028665.1 Candidatus Atribacteria bacterium
CCTCATTTAAAGAGGCATATGTAAAGTGCGGTAAAGAGGATATAATAATTATACAGAGCCCTGTTGGACTTCCTGGAAGGGCAATAAGAAATGAGTTTTTGGAGGATGTAGAAAGGGGTATGAAAAAACCCTTTACCTGTCCATGGAAATGCCTCAAGACCTGCAACTATAAGGAATCACCCTATTGTATAGCACTTGCACTTACCAATGCAAAAAGGGGTGAGTTTGACAAAGGGTATGCATTTATAGGTGCGAACGGTTATAGGGTGGATAAAATTGTACATGTAAAAGAACTTATAGGGGAGCTTTTGGAGGGGTATAGGGCGGCAGCCCTGGCTGACCATAATTTTTAAAAGAAGAGAAGGGGTGGAAGGTTATGAGTAGAGAACTCCCTATTACACTTATGAGGGGAGGTACAGCAAAGGCTATTTTTATAAAGAAAGAAGATCTTCCTGAAAAAAGAGAAGACTGGAATGAGCTATTTCTGGATCTTGTTGGATCCACTTATGAGGATCAAATTGATGCATTGGGTTCAAAATTTCCTATATTGAGTAAAGTCGCTGTGGTATCTAAGTCTTCTGATCCAGATATAGATATAGAGTATGAGTTTTTCCAGGTGGGACTTGAAGAAAGAAAAGTTACGAATAGAGGGAGTTGTGGAAATCTCCCCTCTGCCTTAGGCGTATTTGCGGTAGATGAGGGCTATATTCGTCCAATAGAACCTATCACCCCTGTTATTATACGCAACTTAAATACCCAGAAACTTATAAAAGTGGAGGTACCTGTAAAGGAGAGATCTGTAAGGAAAGAGGGTCAGTATCGTATAGATGGTGTAAGAGGTAGTGGTCCAAGGTTGAGTATAACTTTTTATGATATCCAGGGGACTCTTACAGGGAGGCTTTTTCCATCAGGGAATAGAAAGGATATATTATCAGAGGGTGTACCTGTTACTATTATAGATGCAGGGATCCTGGCTGTGCTTATAGAGGCAAGATACCTGGGACTCAGAGGGACAGAACACCCTGAGATAATAGAGAGGAATAAGGAGATTCTGGAAAAGGTAGAACGTATAAGGAGAGAGGTGGCAGAGTTTATAGACTTTGAGGCAGATATGTTTTTGCCAAAATTTATCTATGTAAGTGCCCCAAAGAATTATACTACCATTTCCAGAAAAACTGTAAAGGATAGTGAAATAGATATAATAGCAAGATATTTCTCCCAGGAGGGTCTCATACATCGCTCCTTTGCCGTTGCAGGAGGTATTGCCCTTGCAAGCGCTTCACTTTTTGAAGGTACAGTGGTAAATGAGGTATTTAAATCTTCTTTAGGAAGTCTAAAAATAGGTCATCCCTCAGGTATTCTTGAAGTTCGAGCAAAAGCAGTGGGAGAAGAAGATAATATAAGAATAGATGCAAGGCTATCAAGAACTGCCAGAAGAATATTGTCTGGAAAGGCCCATATCCCTTAAAATAGATCTTGAAATAAAATTGCTTTTATATACCAATATTATGATAAGAATAAGTATTTTTGATAAATGCCTCTTTATGTAGTATAATAAAGTGAGAAAAATCGAAAGCAAGAAGGAGGTAGGTTATGCCGTATGTAAAAAATACTATGGAGATCCTTGGTAAGGCAAACAAGGAGTATTATGGTGTAGGGGCATTTAATATAAATGATATGGAGTTTCTCTATGCCATAGTAAATGGTGCAGTAAAGGAAAATGCCCCTATTATTATTGAAACAAGTGAAGGGGCTATGAAATATGCAGGAAATGGTGATCCTGCACTTGGAGCTCAGGTACTTGCCGATATGGTAAAAAGAATAGCAGATGAGGTACCTATCCCCATTGCACTTCATCTTGACCATGGTCATGATATGGAGCATGTAGTGGCATGTATTAAGGCAGGATACTCCTCTGTCATGATAGATGCATCCAAATATCCCTTTGAGGAAAATGCTCGAATCACAAAGGAGATAGTTAAGGTTGCTCATGCAGCAGGTATCTCTGTGGAGGCAGAACTTGGAAGACTCCAGGGGGTGGAGGATAATGTCTCTGTGGCAGAACGTGACGCAGTGCTTATAAATCCCGATGAGGCAAAAAAGTTTGTAGAAATTACAGAAGTGGATTTCCTTGCGCCAGCTATTGGCACAAGCCATGGCGCATTTAAATTTAAAGGTGAGGCAAAGCTCGATTTTGAGAGATTGCAGAAGGTGAAAGAACTTACAGGATTACCCATGGTGCTTCATGGCGCATCCAGTGTACCCCCTGAAATAGTGGAAGAAGCAAACAAATACGGTGCAAATATTAAAGGGGCAAAGGGCGTACCATTTGATGTATTAAAAGAAGCTGTAAAGTATGGTATCAATAAGGTAAATACCGATACAGACCTTCGTATGGCCTTCTTGGCAGGTCTCAGAAAGGCACTTCATGATGACCCTGCACAGTTTGATCCTCGTAAATACTTCAAGCCTGCAATGGAAATGGTGGAACAGGCAGTAATTGATAGAATTAGAATACTTGGTTCATCAGGAAAGGCATAGATTATAGGCGGGGATGAACCCGCCTATTTTTTAGTAATAATTATTGTATGGACATCCTCCTCCACAACTATTGTAAGGACATCCCCCACCACAACTACTGCATCCTGGTGTGGGTGTAAATGTCGGCGTAGGTGTAGCTGTTGGTGCTGGTGTGTATGTTGGAATCATTGTAGGTGGTGGTGTTTCCACATTTGGCGAAAAGATATTGAAAAATTCTGGCATACTACATCCTATGAGAAATATTGAAAATAGTAATATTAGACTTATAAGTAAAAATATCTTCATCTTCATAATCTTCTTCTCCAATTAAAGTCCACATCCACAACCAGTACATGGTGTAGGTGTAGGAGTAGGTGTGGGAGTCGGGCTTGGTGTTGGAGTAGGAGTTGGACTTGGTGTAGGAGTTGGTGTAAATGTCGGTGTAGGTGTTGGTGTTGGGCTTGGTGTGGAAAGCCCAAAGAACTCTCCCAGATTACAGCCCACCAGTACTATAGATATTAGTGTTGTTAGACTTATAAGTAGTAAGATCTTAGAAACCTTCATAACTCCTCCTTTCTTTTATACTCCACATCCACAGCCACATGGTGTAGGTGTTGGTGTAGGTGTCGGCGTTGGTGTAGG